>JABMRP010000857.1 GCA_013202535.1 Planctomycetota bacterium | reverse complement strand
TGTCGTGGGCCAGTTTCGCGACGAACTAGCCGCGTGGGGGATTTACCAAGGCTTCCACACGCACCCAGAAGCCGCCGTTCGTCAAGCGACCGTGTCTCGCAACGAGACGCGAGTGCAACCCGACGGGCAGAACCTCATTCCGGTCCTGCATACCCTGTACACCAGCAACTGGGAGTTCAAGGAAGAGCTGAACACAGCCATGCGGAGCGCCTTTGGCGACGATTTTGCGGAGTTGGTGTTTCCACCCGCGGCGGATCAACGCGTTCAGCTTCGCTTGCGATGGAAGAGTCTCCAACGGGCGCAATCGGCCGCGGACCTTTCCGACGGCACGCTACGATTTCTTTACCTCTTGACGATTCTTGCCAATCCCGACCCGCCCGGGTTGATCGCCGTGGATGAACCCGAGACGGGCTTACACCCTTCGATGCTGCCGATTATCGCCGAATACGCGCAAGACGCCGCCACGCGTACGCAAGTGATTCTCACCACGCACTCGGCCGAATTCCTGGACGCCTTTGGCAAAGAGCCTCCGGCGACGACCGTTCTCGAATGGAAAGACGGGGAAACACAGCTTCGCCCACTTTCAGGCGACCGGCTCGGTTACTGGCTCGATAAGTACACTCTCGGCGAACTGTACCGGTCCAACGAGCTGGAGGCGATGGAATGAAGTTCGTGCTTCTGGCGGAAGGCCACACGGAGAAGCGCGCGGTCGCCGATTTCCTGAAGCGGTGGCTCGACCCGCAACTCGACACACCTGTCGGTATCCAGGTCGTAAACCTCAAAGGGAACGCCCAACTTGTCCGGAAGATCGCCAGCCGGGCGCAAGACTATTTGGACGGGCCGGACGGCCAAGAGATCGTGGCCGTGATCGCCTTGCTGGATCTTTACGGACTGGATGGCCTCGACATCTATCCGTCGAACGTGACGACGGCAGACGACCGGCACGAGTGGACAACTCGCGAACTGCAGCGGCGAGTCAACCGCGAAAAGTTCCGCGAGTTCTTTGCCGTTCACGAATTCGAGGCCTGGATACTGAGCCAGCCGGAAATTCTTCCACGTCCCGTCCGCGACGCGCTCCCCAAGTCGGCCACTCAACCCGAAAAGGTCGACTTCGACGAACCGCCCGCAAAGCTGCTGAACAGACTCTATCGTTCCAAGACGCACAAGAACTACAAGAAGACGACCTACGGTCAGCAACTCTTCGCGAAGCTCGACCCGGCGGTAGCCGTCGGAAAGTGCCCCTACTTGGAAGCCATGCTCTCGGAGATGCTGACGTTGGCAAAAAGTGCGGGACTCTGAACACTCCAGCCCCAATCACTGCAAGACTGCCGTCGCAAGGAGAAGCCCGTGACCCGCTCCAGTCGTCGTCGATTTCTCAAGCACGCCGCCCTTTCCGCCGCCGCGGCCATCTCTCGACGTCCCTCTGCCACATCGGCAACATCTCGCACCGCATCGGCCAGGCATCCCGCCCGGAAGCGATCCGCGAAGTGACCCAGGCCGACAAGAGCCACGCCGAAGCGTTCGAGCGATTCGGGGCGCATCTGGCGGCCAACCAGATCGATCTGGACAAAACGCCCGCGGTGCTTGGCCCCTGGGTGGAAATCGACAGCACGACCGAGAAATTCACGGGCCCCTTCGCCGCCGCCGCCAACCGACTGCACGGCCGGAACTATCGAAAGCCGTTCGTCGTGCCCCAGGAGGTGTGATTGGCGCGTGTCGTTATGTTTAGCCCCGGCACTTGTGCCCGGCGTTTCGAGGAAAACGGGAAACGACCGTGCTTCGACGCGCCGGGCACAAGTGCCGGGGCTAAACTAAACGCCCCGCACCATCTCGGCGGTAATCAGCCCGTGGGGCGTCTGGCCCGTTTCAAAGGCGGCGATGTTCTCCAGCGTTTCCTCGGCGATGGCGCGCATGGCCGCTTCGGTGAAAAAGGCCTGGTGGCTGGTGACGATGACGTTGGGAAAGGTGAGCATCCGGGAGAACACGTCGTCCTGGATCACGCGATCGGAGAGATCCTCGAAGAAGAGATCGGCTTCCTCTTCGTAGACGTCCATACCCAACGACCCGATGCGGCCCGATTTGAGCGACCGGATCACGGCTTGCGTGTCGATCAGTTTTCCCCGGCTGGTGTTGATCAGCACGACCCCCTGTCGCATTCGGGCCAGGGCGTCGTCGTCGATCAGATGGAACGTCTCGGGCACCAGCGGGCAGTGCAGCGTGATGACGTCGGAGCGTGCGAAGAGTTCTTCCCGCGGTACGTAGCTTGCGCCGATCGCTTCGACTTCCGCGTTCTTCATCACGTCGTACGCCAGTAGTTGGCAGCCGAACCCTTTGAGGATCTTGGCCACGGCCAGACCGATCTTGCCGGTGCCGACGATGCCGACCGTCTGCCGGCCGAGTTCAAACCCGAGCAACCCATCGAGCGTGAAATTTCCCTCGCGCACTCGGTTGTAGGCCTTGTGCAGCTTGCGGCTGAGCGACAGGATCAGGGCGATCGTATGCTCGGCCACGCCCTCGGGCGAGTAGGCCGGCACGCGGACCACGGTCAGATCGAGTTGCCCGGCCGCGTTGAGATCGACGTTGTTGAACCCCGAACACCGCATGGCCAGCAGCTTCGTCTCCTGCTGCGCGAGGGTGAGCAACACCTGGGCGTCGAGCTGATCGTTGACAAACGCGCAAACCGCGGGAAACCCATCGGCCAGCGGGGTCGTCTGCTGCGTCAAACGCGGCTCGAAGAAGACCAATTCATGGTCGAATCGCGAGTTCGCCTCTTCGAGGAAGCGGCGATCGTAGGATTTCGTGCTGAAGACGGCGGTTTTCATTTCGACGCTCGCGTGGGGGTGTGTGCGTTTCTCTCGCAATTCTACGGGCGCCGACGGTAAGGTCAACTTCCGGGGCTCTTCTTCTTTCACTTTCGTTGCGCCGCCGGGAAACGCTATCCTCCTTGAGCCCGTTTTGATACAATTGCCAGCAATCCCCAACAGCATCACCGCGACGCCCCCGGCGCGGCTCAGTTCAATGACGTGAAATCCCGCATCACCGCGCGACAGAACGCTATTTGTTAGGGCTCAAGAACAATGGACAATGATCTGTACAAGCAGAGACGAAGGTGGTTTGAGTCGTACGTCGAAAGGGTCAGCAACGGCGTCGTTAAGCCGCCTATCGAGGGTGTGCGCTATACATGCCCGTGTTGTGGCTATCTCACTTTGGACGAACGTGGTGGCTATGACATTTGTGAGCTCTGTAACTGGGAAGATGATGGTCAGGATGACCCGCACGCGGACGAGATCTACGGGGGACCGAATGGTCGCTACTCCTTGGCAGAAGCACGGGAGAACTTTCGGAAGTATCTGGTGATGTACCCGCCGGAGGATGATACTCGCATCGGAGGCGCTGATTCAGAGAAAGAAAGGGAAGCCAAGAAATCGATCATGGCCGCCTTTGATGAGATGTGGCACACAGAGAATGACGAGCCTGTGAAAGACCTCTGGGAAGTCATAAGGCAGAGTGAAGCAACGCTCGACAGTGAGACGAACAGGAAGATCAGAGAGTACGAGCGGTTACACAAGCCCTAAAGCTGCTGCGACGGCTGAGCCTCACCGTTGAATACTAATGCGCTGACGTCTGCGCGGAGTTCACAATGTCGGACTGCGATGGCCCAGCACTTCGCTACCCGCCGCGCGGCAAAACGATCGTGAACGTGGCGCCCTTCTTCGGTTCGCTCTCGACGTCGATTCGGCCACCGTGGTTGGTAACGATGCGCCAGGCCTTGCTCAGGCCGAATCCCAGGCCGCGGCCTGCCTGGCGGCCGGAATAATAGGGGTCGAAGAGGTGTCGCCGTACCTCGTCGTCCGGAATCCCCTTCCCGTCGTCCGTTACGGCGATGCGGATCTCGCGGTCGTCGCCATCGAGGGAAACGTCGATCTTGCCGGTGTGGCCGATCGATTCGATTGCGTTTTCGCAGATCGCCTTCAGCGCGACGGTCAGTTGAACCTCGTCGACGCGGGCTTCCAGCGGGCCCGGGTCGCCCGTGCGCTGCAAGACGATGGCATGGGCGGCCGCCCGAGGCGCCAGCTTAGCCAGCAGCGAGTCGATCGGCTCGACAAGATCGGTCTGCTGTAGATCGAGTTCGGGCGGCCGGGAGAACAACCGCAAGTCGGCGATCATCTCATGCACGCGCATCGCCTGCACTTTCATCAGCGCCAGCCCGCGGCATCGCTCGCGATCGGTCTCGGAGTGTAGCAACATCTGCGCGCGTCCGGCGATGACCGTCAACGGATTGTTGATTTCGTGGCCCGCTCCGGCGGCGAATTCGGCCAGCGACTCGAGTTTCTCGGATTCCAGCGTCACTTGGAAATCCTCTTCCAACTGCCTCAGCCGGACGAGCCGGTCGGCCAGTCGCGGGAACATCGCGCCGGCGTGCGGCACTTGGGCCAGCCAGTGCCATCGTCCCTCGGCCGCCACGCGACCGGCGGCTTCGACTTCCGCCGCATGGGATTCCGCCGATGGTTCACTGCCGCGGAGCATCTCCACGGCCTGTTCCACGCAGCGGACCGCTTCGGCGGGAAGATGCCCGGCGAGCCATTGAGACACATCCTCGGGCAGCGGACTCGCGCCCTCGGTCGAGTCGGTGTCCGGAGAGATCGGCGAACCGGCGCACAAAGCGAGCCAATCGGTTGCCGCGGCGAGCAGTCCGAAGAGAATCGCGGCTTGGGCACACTCGGCGCCGTCTGTTTGGGCCATCGCTCCGGCAAGCTGCGCGGTGGCCAGATCGCCGGCCACGCGATCGGCATATTCGCGTGCCTGATCGGACGACGGCTCCTCGGCGAGATCGGTCTGGCCGGGACATGACATCCAATCCAGCGCACCGGCGGCCAGCGCATGGGCGACGTCGGATACGGATCGCGGGGCCGGCTGACCTTCGACCGCCGTTTTACACACGGCCCAGAGCAATAGCGGCGGATCGCCCGCCAACTGCCCGGCCAGCGCCGCCGAAGCGGCTTCGGAGTCGTCGGACCCGGCAGCCAGCAGAGATCGGGCGATAGCAGCCAGCGAAGCGTCGGCCGTGGGAAAGAGCCATCGTCGCGAGCCGACTTCAAGTTGCAATGGGCGGCGCATCAAGGGAACCCGTCTTGCGAACTTCTTTTCGCACGACCGCTGGGTCCGGAATCAGGCGATGCCGTTTACCTGGCGGGCACCGCTTCGATATCCAGCAGTCGGCAGATTCGATCGATGAGTATTTCTACTTCAAACGGCTTGTGGAGGAAATCGTTCGCGCCGGCCGCTTTCAGTTCGCCGACCTTGTCTTCTTCCACCATGCCCGAGATGCAGATCACCCGCACGTCGTCCATGCTCTTGTCGCTACGCACTCGCTGGCAGACTTCCTTGCCGTTGATATCGGGAAGCATGATATCCAGCACGATGAGGTCGGGGCGATAGTCCTTGACCATCATGCCGGCGTCGAAGCCGTTGTTGACGCTACGGACTTCGAACCGCCCGTCGCGTTCCAGCACGTCGGCGATCAGCTCAACGAGTTCCTCGTCGTCGTCGACGATGAGGATCTTTCGCTTGCCGCTTTCCAGTGCGTCGGTCGGGATTCCGTTGTCCCGCATGAACACGTAGAGCTGTTCCCGTGGGATGCGGCGAAACCGGCTCCCCGGCACGCGAAAGCCCTTGAGTTGGCCCGAATCGAAACAACGAATGATGGTTTGCTGGCTGACCTTACAGATCTTGGCCGCTTCGCCGGTGGTAAACACTGTCTTCATGTTATGTGACCATCCCTCTTCCTAGCTGAGCGTGAAGCTAGTTTCCAGGAACCCTCAGTAGTGCCAGATACGCAGCGCTGCCGAAAGCTCCCACTCCTCCGTGTTATGCTAGTCGCGCGATAACTCGTTGTTCGCGTCAACCGAACAAGTCTTGTTTCCCTTCGGCGTTCCATATAAACCATAGGATCAACCGGTTCTGCCGACTTTACCGATCTTGCCAATTGGGACCAATTATAACTAGCTTCCCGCCAATGTCAATATCGCTCTGTATTTTCTAACGTGTTGTGGGGTAATGGTTTGGGTGAATCGGCGAGACTTACTGCTCAGCATACCGGCCACTTGGCACATGTTTCACCCAATAAAGAGGGCGCCTTTGCGGGTCACCCCTCCAAGAGTCCGGCCGCCACTGCACGGCCTCATGCCGCCACCCGAACGGGCTATTTTGAGTTGCCGGACGTGCTATCTCCCCCCCGAGTACGCTCCAGGTGGTAGGTCAACACGGCCAGATCGGCCGGCGTGATTCCGCTGATCCGGCCCGCCTGAGCCAGATCGGTGGGGCAGATTCGGGACAGCTTCTCCTTCGCCTCGTTGCGAAGATGGCGAATTGAGTCGAAATCGAGGGTCTCGGGGATCTTTCGACGGGCCAGCCGCCTCTGCCGGGCGATGTCGATCTCCTGTCGGGCCACGTAGCCGGCGTATTTCGTGTCGTGGACCGCCTGCCGGGCAGCATCCGAGGAAACTCCGCCCAAGGTGGGGTGCCGTCGGACCACGTCCTCCCAGGTGGTCTCCGGGCGGCAGAGAAACTTACCCAGCGTGACCCCCTCGAAGCGAACCGTGGTCAACGCCCGCATCACCTCGGCCAGTTCACACTCCTTGGCTTGGAGCCGTTGCCAGCGCGAATCGGCGATCAACCCGGTATGATGTCCCAGCGGGGTCAGCCGTCGATCGGCATTGTCCGCCCGAAGGAGCAACCGATATTCGGCCCGACTGGTGAACATGCGATAGGGCTCGTCGACACCGCGGGTGACCAGATCGTCGATCATGACGCCCAAGTAAGCCTGATCGCGGCGCAACACGAGCGGTTCCTTGC
>JABMRP010000856.1 GCA_013202535.1 Planctomycetota bacterium | reverse complement strand
AGCGTCGTCTCGATCGGATCGGCGTGCTCGGGATAGAGGGTCAACAACTGTTGGACGATCTTCCACGCCTCGGCGGGGCCTTGTGACTCCAGCGCCATGTGTGCCTGGAGCATCATCACGGCCGCCCGCTGTGCGTCGGAAACGGCCTCCTCGGCCAGCACCTTCTTACACTCATCCAAGCCGGGGTGAAAGAGCCGTTGGTCGCGCATCGCCGCGATGAGCTTGATGCGCAGATCGACGTCGGTCCGTTGGGCTCCCAGGGCGGCCAGCATTCGCTTGGCCAGCGGTTCCTCCGGTGCCAGGGCGAGCGTTTTCCGCCAGGCGGCGATCGCTTCGTCCAGCGCGCCCAACTGGTAATGCGCCCGGCCAAGCAGCAGGAAAACCTCGGCGTTGTCGTTGTCGGTCTCGGCCGCCTTCTGGGCCAGGTCGCGGGCTTCGGCGAAGCTGCCGGCTTCCAGGGCGGCCTTGGCCTGCTGGAAGGTTTGCTGGGCGTCGGCCTGTGCCCATACGGGCGAGGTGGTCACGGCGAGGGCCAGGAAAAACAGGCTTAAGTACAGGCTTAGGTACGTTGTCAGCCGCCACATGGGTTTGCTCCTTCGATTGGTAGGCTCGACGGGAAACGGGCATACGGATAGCCCCGAGAGACGTCCCCGCGGTTTGGACTCCCGGGCCGCGGGAAAAGTTCCCCCGGTTTGTGGAAAATTGTCCGCCAGCGCGTTGTCGGAGGCACCGGCAGACGGAGACCCGCCTTCCCATCCTACCTTCCCGACCACCGTCGCTACGTAACGAGCTTGTAACAAGGGAAAGGAGTCAGGCTCATCCCACGAGTGCGTACCTGGCTCGATGGGGGCCCGGACTTCGAGATCGAGGGCTCATCCATCTGAAGCGTACTTGGTTTCCGCTGCCCGGAAGTACCGGTGCCTCTCCTCTGTTGCCCACGGGCAGGGAATCGCTGGAAACGCCGTGGTCTGCCAATAATTCCCGAGCAGAGATCCGGACGTGCAGGACTACCGCATCTGGTTCCTCAAGCAACTCCTTTGCTTCACGTGCGGCACACCGAATGGATCGCCACCGCATACGGAAGACGGTATCGCTCTTGGAGTCGGGCGAACCAACTCCAGGGCGGTCGATTTCCGCGCTTGCGGCGACCCAGCCATATCCGCCCAGACGCGGCGTACCTCCTCGGGGAATCGGGATAACAGAATGCTGTTGCCCGTGATCCCGTAGTAGGCGTAGTGGCTGCGGAGCTTCTGGCCGAGTGTTCGGTGCTATGAGTCAACTTTGAACACTACCAGTTCATGCTTGTCGGCATCAAATGTCACGACTTGATCCCCCGCGAGGCTAACTCCCACCGCAGGGGTTTTGTATCCCCAGTGCTGAAGCACTTCGGCCGTTTCGATGTCGCACACTTCCGTCTCCGTGAATGCCAAATCGGCGGTGGCACCTTTGATATAGTTGGGAAAGACCTTTGGAGATCGCTTGACGTCGCGAGTGTCGAACCGGTGGCGGTCGTGAAAGAAGAACCGGCCGTCGGCGCTGAGCACCGCTCCCCCGCGGGCATAGCCCTGTGCATAAGTCACATTTTCCATCCTCGTGAAACCATTGGGTCCCACGCCGAACGGCGAGACACGCGACCAGCTTATCTTGGAATTCCCGTGGAACAAACGACCGCGGAATGGGTCGTACTCGCAATTGCCCGCGTTGTCGGCCATAATTCGGCTGAGTTCGGTCACCGCAACGTCGTTTTCGGGCCATCGGTTCAGCGAAATGGCAATCCATTGATCGCCTTCTTGGAGGACAAACATTTCGGCCGACAGTGCCTCGACGCGAAGACCGATCTTGGGCGCCGGCGCCACTTCCCAATCACTGCTCGCCAACGTCAAGCGGTGTACATAGTGGGGCTCGATGGGTGTACGGTGTCCAGTACGCTCGCCACCGTAGTCGGCGGCGTATACTACCCGCCCATCGGGTGAAATGTCCATGTCGGTAAAGCGATTACGCGCCGACTGGGTGCCAAGCACCTTGCCGGTCACGGCGT
>JABMRP010000855.1 GCA_013202535.1 Planctomycetota bacterium | reverse complement strand
GGTTGAAGCAGGACGTTGGCTCATCGATTGCCTCCGGTTGGAGTAATGAGGCATCGACGGCCCCAAACTTGCACTTCGAGGCGGTGGCAATTACTCTTGCATCAATCCTAAACTCCGCAACGCGCGATCGCGAGTCATATGAAAAGGACACCGTTCTTTCATCACCAACTGACCAGATGAGGCTGTCCAGATCAGCCCTCATGCAGATCTGCGGTTCCCCAGATGTGCCTTTCACCGAAACCGTCAATGCTTTGGCCTCCCATCCCAGTCCCAACTGGATTTCGGGACTCGACATTCGAAGCAGTTCAAATGAGACGTCATCGGGAGGCACAGCAACGAATCGAAATCGAGCTGCCACAGATAAGTGTACTAACCCGAGGAGGTGTCGAATCAGCAAGTGAATATCTTCAATGCATTGCATTGCATCCTGTCCACGGACCCGCATGGTTCCCGAATGTACGATCGCATTTCGGCGCTCATAGTGCGCCCACAGTCTCTGCGTGAGTTCCCCGTCGAGCCCCAGTTCTTTGTGTAGCATGTTAAGAAGATTCAGGCAAACGGAAACACTATCGCGATTCTTGCGACCGCGCCACCGCTCAAAAGATAGTCCGGCAGCCGCCAGGAATTCCGCAAGGTTCTTTCCGTGATCTTCTCTCAGAACCACTTCGAGAGCGGTTATCGAACTAATGATGGCCAGCCGATTCGCACCGACAAAGGCATGGTGTCGCGCCTCGCCCAGTAATCGTACCCACAAATCCGCCCGAATCTGACCTTGAAACCAAAGACGGTTTTGCAGGACAACGTCATCTGGGAAACTTGGGGCGTCTGAGAGTGTTATTGATACAACAGGTTGTACCACGATATTGTATGTTTGCCCCTGAAAGAGATGGTTCGCTCCGTAGGCCAATATGTCGGCTTTGGCAATCCGACGTATCCCGAATTCCCGTTTCGCTGACCGATACCATTCGATGATTCGGTTGACTTCACGAAGACAGTCGTCGAATAGTCGCGAATGGTTGGAAAGGTCAACGAATCCCTGCAACTGAAACTGGATTGCCGACACGTTTATTCGGCCATAGTGATCGCCCTCTGCCACGATGACGCCGCGTTTGGGAGGGGTGAGATCCGCAAGGCGCAGTGAAGTGGCAATGTCTTCTGGATGTTTTTGGCGGGTGCTGACCAGAACGCGGGTATCAATATCGGGAGAGAGTCGAATAGGTAGCGGGAGATAACCTTGGAGACCTTCCAGAGCAAAGGGAATCTCAAAGTCAAGAACGCTGACTACCTCGCGTTTTTCTTCTTCGGTGAAGATCCTGGACGACAAAGGCCCAAGTGGCGGAATACGGATAGGTTCACCGCGCTTCGCCCGAATCCGTCCGGCTGCGTGTTTCGGCCTCCAAGACATCAATCACCCCTACCCTAACCCTCATCTAGGGCCTACCAAGAGAAAAGATCCGCGCAAGAAAGACATGCACTACCCCCCCCGCTGTCTAATAAGATCGTAGCGGGCTGCCAAGAGTTCCTCCTGTCCGTAGCTGTAGGATGTCGCGTGTGCCGCCACAACATCGTAACAGCCGGCGCCTTCGGCTGGGCGTTCAACGAACCGAGACACCGACTGGGCCGTTCACCCGGCCGCCGGCGAGGTGGTGACGCCTTGGGAGTGGAAGTCGCCGTTGGTGAGGTAAGCGAAGACTTCGGTGGCGTCTTGCCAGACTTGGGCCATGAACTGCTCGCGAATCCGTGTGCGAACGATATTCTTCTGCTCGCGGTTGAGCGACCCCGGGGCGATGATCTTGCGGAGAATGTAGTCGTCGCCCCGTTCCAAGGTGACCAGGGCGTAGTGGGGCGTGAGTTTGTAGGATTGGACGCCCTTGAGGCGAAGCCCGTCGTCGGTCATCGAGATGGTCATCTCGATCAGCGTGAAGTTCCCCTGGGTGGGGATCTCTCCCTGATTACGTCGCGCCGGCCGAAATCCGGAACCCATCTTCACCGTCCAGCCGTTGCCGTCGTTCTGCCAGGCGGCGATGATCTTGCTCTTGTCGCAGATGACGTACTGGCAGCGGCGATCGAGTCGCTCGGGCACGTCCACGTGGAGAAGCCCCTGCTCGGTGCCGGGATTGACTTCCACGGCGGGCGCCTCAGTGGTGGGAGCCTCACCGGCGGGAGCCTCAGTGGTGGGAGCCTCAGCGGTGGGCGTCTCCGGCGCGGGGATCGTCACCGCGGCGCCACAGTTTGGGCATTTCCGCTGTTGGCCTGCCAGGGCATCCTTGGCATTGAGATGTTTCTTACAGCCGGGACACTCGAACCGAATCACAACGTCACCTCCTTTGCCCCCTCCTGCTTGTTCCAGAAATTGGTAGGCAAATGGCCGCGATGGCCGGATCGGCGAGACCCACTCCAACGGGGTCCAGTGTATTCGGTTGTTGGGAGTGTGTCAATGGACCGACATAACACTTTGGAGGGGTGGTCGTTGATCCAATGGGTCCGGGTGCGTAGAATGAAGCGACTTGGAAATGATGCCCGGTTTTCCGGAGTCTATCGTCGGACGTGCTGAAGAACTGGCCCTGGCGGGCGTTCTTTGCGTGGAAGCCGTTTGAAATTGCTGCGCCGCCGTGGTAGGCTGATAGGCGCGAAGTGCTGTCGCGAAAAGAAGAAGCGTCGCGGCTGGCTTGCCATCGTGGCGAAGAATCCTACCTCGGGAAGGAGGCCGATCATCAGGTTCTTCCCGCGCTGTCCTGCCCCTTTGCGGCGTGAAAACGACCGTGTCGCAACCGACGACTCGCTTGGACAACGTATCCATAGCGGTCCCGTGCGCGAAGAAAGGCGTTTTCTTCTTGGTTGGGGTCGTGTTGCGAGCGGTTCATGTGCGGCTGTGCGTGGTGGCCGGAGCGCATTTTCTCTGTTTGTTGCCTTGTAGCGAGCGCGAGGATCGTCGTGGCTTTGGACAAACTGCCGGGGACGTTTCTGGGGCCCTCCAATCTCGTCGAGATGCTTCGCCATCGGGTACGCTACCAGGGGGAAGATACGGCGTTCGTCTACCTCCTGGACGGCGAGGATGAACGCGTCGAGATGAGCTATCAAGAACTGGACCGTCAGGCCCGGGCCATTGGTGCCTGGCTTGAATCCCACGGTCTGGCCGGAGAGCGGGCTCTGCTACTCTATCCGGCCGGGCTGGATTTCGTCGCCGCCTTCTTTGGTTGCTTGTACGCGGGCGTGGTCGCGGTGCCCGTCTATCCACCACGCCGAAACCGCTCACTGGATCGAATCCAGGCGATCGCTGCCGACGCCGAAGCCAAAGTCGCACTGACGACCGACGTCGTGCTCCAGCGCGTCGAACCGCTGATCGAAGAAACGCCCGTGTTGAAGCAACTCGCCTGGCTGGCCACGTGCCACGTGCAGCCGGGGGTCGAGGAGCAGTGGGAAATGCCCGACGTTCACGGCGACACGACGGCATTCTTGCAGTTCACGTCCGGCTCGACGGGAACACCCAAGGGGGTGGTTCTCGATCACGCCAATCTGATGCACAACTCGGCCCTGATCGCCTGGGCCTTTGAATTGTCCCGCAGCACGATGGGTGTCTTCTGGCTTCCCAGCTACCACGACATGGGCCTCATCGGCGGGATCTTGCTGCCGCTGTACGTGGGCCGGCCCAATATCCTGATGTCGCCGATGGCGTTTCTGCAGAAACCGTTTCGCTGGTTGTCGGCCATTTCGCGCTTCGGCGGCACGATCAGCGGAGGACCGAATTTCGCCTACGACCTGTGCGTGCGCCGGATTACCCCCGAACAACGCAAGACCCTGGACTTGAGTTCTTGGCAAGTGGCTTTCAACGGGGCCGAGCCCGTCCGGGAAGAGACCCTCAACCGGTTTGCCGAGACCTTTGCTCCCTGCGGTTTTCGTCGCGAGGCCTTTTTTCCCTGTTACGGCATGGCCGAAGCGACGCTGTTGGTCTCCGGCGGCTACGCCAGCAACCCCCCGGTCATCCGAACCTTCGAGACCAGCGCGCTGGAAGAAGATCAGGTGGTCGACGGCGAACCGGGCGATGAAGGAGTGCGTGGGCTGGTCGGATGCGGCAGCACGATACCCGACCAGAAGATCGTCATCGCCGATCCCAAGAATATGAAGCGATGCGATGACGAACAGGTCGGCGAGATCTGGGTACGAGGCCCGAGCGTTGCCCAGGGGTACTGGCGACAACCCGAACTGACCGACGAAGTCTTCCATGCCCGCCTCCAGGACACGGGAGAAGGGCCCTTTTTGAGAACCGGCGACCTCGGATTCATTCGAGACGGGGAGTTGTTCGTCACCGGGCGACTGAAAGATCTGATTATCATCCACGGGCGGAACTACTATCCGCAAGACGTCGAACTGACCGTCGAACAGGCCCACCGGCGGCTTCGCTCGGGGGGCTGTGCGGCCTTCTCGGTGGAAACGGACGATCGCGAGCAACTCGTCGTAGTCCAAGAGGTGGAACGCCGGAAGAAAGGGGGCATGGAATCCGTTTACGAAGCCATTCGCCGCGACGTGGCCGCCGAGCACGATCTGGTCGTCAACGCCATTGTGCTGGTCAAGGCCGGGAGCATCCCCAAAACGTCCAGCGGCAAGATCCAGCGACACGCGTGCCATAAGGCGTATGTCGACGGCACGCTGGCAATCATCGCTCGCTGGCC
>JABMRP010000854.1 GCA_013202535.1 Planctomycetota bacterium | reverse complement strand
TTCATCTGCCAGGCGTCGAGCGATTTGAGCACGGCCTCCTGGCCTTGGGAGCGTAGCGACACGCCGACGCTGTCCTCGCGGCCGGGATAAACACGCACGGCGACGCACTGCCTGCCGTTGATGAACACCTCGACAACGCTGCGGTCGATGAACACGCGCAGCTTCAGCGGCTCGTCGCGGCCCATGACGACGGGGGCCGTTTCCGGGGCGCGCGAACGCACATCCGGAAGTAACGACGCATAAGAGGAATCGATCGTCACCAGGCTCTTTCCCCGATACCCTCGGTGCTTGAACAGCGCGATGCGGGTGAACTCCTCCCGGTTCGAGCTGCGCAAGACGTTCAACTCGACCATCGGGGAACCTTTCGGATCGATTTCGGCGACGATCTCCATGGCGTTGCCTCGCACGCCGTCGAGCACGACTTCCTTGTTCGCCGGCAGCGTCATCGTATCGACGTGGCGGTGCTCCCCTCGCAACGATTCGATATCTCCGGCCGGCACGATCGCCAACTGCTCCTGGCCACTCAACGTCAAACGCCTCGGCAGCGTCATGATCTGGTTCCAGCCCTCGGTCGGCTTGGCCGGGTTCATGTTGAAGATGACGATCACACCGCCCTTGCCGTCCGGCGAGGCCGAAGGCGCATGCACTCCGGCGGGAGCGGCAGCCCCGAAATTGAAGTCGCCGCCGTCGGTCACGACGAACTTGTCCCGGGCCGTGTCGTAATCGCCCAACAGGTACTTGCCGCCGCTCATGTGGCTGAAGTGCAGCAAGATGTGCTTATCACCGATGGGCCAGAAATACGGACAGGCGCCGTCGTCGCCCACCAGCGAGTAGCGATCGTTTTCGACAAACGGGTGGAGATACTCCCAGTCGGCCAGATTCTTCGAGCGGAAGAGGAAGTTTGCCCGCACCCGCTTCCCGCCGGGGCCGTCCGGCAACGTGCCGCCGGAGAGCGAGTAGTAGACGCCGTCTTTGGACCAGATGCACGGATCGAAGACCCGGTAGGGCGGTCGCGACCCGTCGGCGTTCTTCATCGGGATCACGGCCCGTCCGGTCACCTTCTTCCAATTCAACAACAGCGGGTCGCTGGAGGTGGCCACCATGTTGCCCACCGACGTGCCGTGATACATGGCGATCACGCGATCCTCTTCAACCATGGTCGAGCCGGAGAAACAACATCGCTCCGGATTGGGGTAGATGGCCAAGGGCAGATCGCGCCAGTGGACCAGATCGTCGCTTACCGCATGTCCCCAGTGCTGCCGGGAATCTTCCGGTGGATAAGCCTGGTAGAACATGTGCCAGCGGCCCTGCCAAAAACAAAGCCCGTTGGGATCGTTGAGCCGGCCTTCGGGGTTGACGTAATGATAGATCGGCCGGTGCGGATCGTCGGCCATCTTTTTCCGCGACTCGGCGAACCGCAGCATCAACGGGTTCGTCTTCAGTTGCGCTTCCTGCTCCGCAAGCGTCTCGGCAAAGGTGAACGCCGGAACGCGCGAGGTAAAGTCGGGCTGCTTCTCTTCGGCCAAAGCACCTCGTTCCATGGCCAGTCCGGTCAACAACACCGCGGCCAGCGCCACGCCGGGGAGCAGCAGTAATCGGCACTTCTTCATGGCTCTTATCCTTTCTCGCGAAACTAGGGTTTCCCATTGGCACGGACACCGACAAGTCTCGTGCCGGATGCTCTCCATGATATCAACGCCCAGCGGGGCCTTCCAGCGCGGCGAGGCAGATTACCCGCGGTATGACGGGGAGTCCCACAGGCCGCGCGGGCCGTGCGCGAGGGAGGATGTATCGCTTAGGGTCGAGTTACAGGCAGCGCAGGAACGCTACCAGGTCGTATTCTTTCTCTTCGGTCAGATGGTCGGTTTATGCCTCTTTTGGCAGTTCGCCAAGCGGGATGCCCAACGCGTCGGCTACTCCCTTGCCGTAAGCCGGGTCAGCCTTCAGGCAGTTGCTGATGTGACGAATCTTGATCTCCTTCGGCGCATCGCCCATCGCGCGGGCGGTATTGCCGAAAAGCGTCTTCTGGTCCTTTGGAGCCATCAAGCGAAACAGGATACCGGGCTGAGAGTAGTAGTCTTTGTCTTCGCGATGATTCCAATGATCGGCAGCCCCTTCCAGACTGAGGGGCGGCTCGGCAAATTCCGCCTGTTCTTGCCACTCGCCGTAACTGTTCGGCTCGTAACCGAGCGTGCCGCCATGGTTGCCGTCAACCCTCATCGCACCGTCGCGGTGGTAGCTGTGCAGCGGACACCGGGAGGCATTGACCGGGACCAGATGGTGGTTCACGCCGAGCCGGTAGCGTTGGGCATCGGCGTAGGAAAACAGACGCCCCTGCAACATCTTGTCGGGTGAAAAGCCAATGCCGGGCACGATGTTGGCCGGGTTGAAGGCCGACTGTTCTACCTCGGCAAAGTAGTTCTCCGGGTTGCGGTTGAGTTCGAAGACGCCCACCTCGATGAGAGGGTAGTCCTTATGGAACCAGACCTTGGTCAGGTCGAAGGGGTTGTAGGGACAATTGGCCGCTTCCTTCTCCGCCATCACCTGAATGAACATGGTCCAGCGCGGGAAGTCGCCCTTCTCGATGCTCTCGTATAAGTCGCGTTGATGGCTTTCCCGGCAGTTACCTACGATCGCCTCCGCCTCTTCATCGGTGAGGTTCTTGATTCCCTGCTGGCAGTGCAGGTGGAACTTGACCCAGAACCGCTCATTCTTCGCATTGATCAGGCTGAAGGTGTGGCTGCCGAAACCATGCATGTGGCGGTACGAACGGGGAATGCCGTGGTCACTCA
>JABMRP010000853.1 GCA_013202535.1 Planctomycetota bacterium | reverse complement strand
GAGTTGAGCGGCAATCTCCGCGCGTGCCGTTGGCGGCATCAAGAGCGAGAGGGCAAGCACGCCCAGCGGGATGACGCGGCGGAGGTTCACCAGTTCTTCTCCACTTTGGCTCCGGCCCGCGCCGCTTTTCGCCGGGCTCGCTTCTGTTGGTTGGCGGCCTCCTCGGCCATAATTTCCGCGGAAGTGTAGGCCGGTATCGGCAGCGACCGCAGCGAAAGCGCCTCCTGAAAATCGCCGGGAGACACGGGCTGCGACCCGTTGTCCCGAGACTCGGATTCGAGTCCGTCCATGTTCTCGTCGTAATCGCCGGCGTTTCGGGATGCCATGGCATCGTCTTCCTCGTCCGTCGTCGGTGGTTGCAGGCTGCGCAGCGCGTCCAATGCCTGCTGCATCCGTCCCGCGGCGGTGTGCAGCGCGGTGTTCGCCCGTGGCCAACGCACGGCCTCGGGAGCCAGGCTAGCCAGCGCCTCGTCTTGTGCGGCCACCGTCCCCGCGAGCAGGTCAACAACCGGATCCACCTCCGTTGCGGGCAGTCTACCGATGTCCCCGTAAGCGCGCGTGAGAAGCTGGCGGAGCGTGTCCTGCTGGAGTGTGATGCCGCCGAGCACGCTGGAGGTTCCCTCACGCACGGCCCGTTGTTCGGTGGCGGCCGGGGGCGCCAGGTGGTTTAGCTCTTCTTGGGGCGGGAGCTGTTCGGCGCCGCCATGGTATTCCGGGACGTTAGCCTCTTCTCCAGACAGGGCTGGAGGGCGGCGCAGAACGGCCTGGCTTTGCTGGGAAAGACGTTCCTGTCGCACACAGAGTTTCTCCAGCCGCCCGACAGTCTCGGCAAGTGTCTCGCGTTGTTGCTTTTCCTCGGCTCGCTGTTGCTCAATCACCGTTTCCAACTCGCCGAGCCTTCGCGTGATCGTGGTGATCCGACGCGCGGTCTCGATATGGCCAGGCCGCAGCAACGCGGCGCGAAGAAATTCCTCACGCGCATCGACCAGCAGCGAGCGCTCGGCAAAAGCATCCGCGTCAGATTGCTCCCGCGCAAAACTCAGCAATTCACTCCCTTGCTCGAACCTGGCCCGAAACGCCGCCTCACCATCGTCCTCGACTTGCCCGGCACAGCCTGGCACCAAGAGGGCCAATAAGATCAGATGGCGCATTTTCGGCAGTTTCCATGGCGACGAAGCCAACCAAAGCACCACGGCCAAAGCCAACAGATAAGGGTACCCTTCCGTGTAACGAACTTGCCGCAGTCCGCCCACAACAACGTCGTCGCCCGCGCCCGCAATCAATTGCTGGTAAAGAGGCACAAGGTCAAAGGGACGAGTACGTGCCGGGAAGTACGTCACATTCGAACCATGGTCGGCGAGCTTCGTAAGCGTACTTTCTTCAAGCCGCGAAACCACCTCAACGTTGTTGTGCCGCATCCATTGGTTTTCGTCCAGCGGGTCCGGCACGCGTGCCCCGCCGACCGGATCGCCCAAGCCGACGATCAGGACCCGCGCGCCGCATTGGGCCAACAACTCGGCCGTTTTGTCGATGTCGCTGAGGTGGTCTTCGCCGTCGGTGAACACCACCAGGTCCCGGTGTCCGCCGGCGGAGTCGGTCAACACGGTGCTTGCGACTTTCTCCAGCGCCGCCTGCAACGAGGTGCTCCCCACGTCCATGTCGGACGGATCGGCCCGATCGAGCATGTAACGCACAAATTCGTGGTCCAACGTCAGCGGGACCCGCACCGACGCCGACCCGGCAAATGTGACCAGGGCCACTCGCTGCCCGCCGAGCGCCGGGAGCGCTTCGTGGATAGCGATGCGGGCCATCTCCAGCCGGTTGGGAAAAATGTCCGCCGCCAACATGCTCCGCGATACGTCCACCGCGATGACGAGATCGCGCCCGCGGCGCTCAATTTCATAGGGACGAGGGTTCCATTGCGGTCGGGCGAGCGCAACGACAACGCAGACCAGCGCCGCCAGAGTCAGCCAGTCCCCGCGTCCGAGGCTTTGTCTCAAAACGGTAGCTACGTTCGCCAGAGCGTGGTTGCTTGGCGGCAAATCATCGCCAGACAAGACCTCTCCCACGGTCTGGCGACCGTGGCTACGGGGTTTTTCGGGAGCAACCCCATTCAAGCGGCATGCGGCCTCTCGCTGCAAGCGGCGCGCACGCGCCATGAGCCAACCCATCAGCGCAAGGGGCGGCAACAAGAGCAACATCCAAGGCGTGCCAAGACTCATCGACTCACCTCCTCGGCCACGCGCAGCCACGTGGCGCGCATGATCCGCTCCGTCAGCAGCAAACCAAATGCCACACATGCGAGATACTGGAACAAGGGGCTGATCTCGGAGTGATACAAGATCGTGGTCTTGATTTCGCTCGTTTCCAGATGATCGATCTGCTCATAAACCTC
>JABMRP010000852.1 GCA_013202535.1 Planctomycetota bacterium | reverse complement strand
TCGACGTTCACGTTCATGATGGCCATGGGCTTCACCATGAACATGATGACCATGCTGGCCTTGACCATCTCGGTCGGCATGATCGTCGACGATTCGATCGTCGTGCTGGAAAACTCCTATCGGCACCTCGAAGCGGGCATGACCCGGATGAAAGCGGCGCTGGCGGGCATCGCCGAGATCGGGTTTGCCGTGATTGCCACGTCGCTGGCCATCGTGGCGGTATTCGTGCCCGTGGCCTTCATGGAGGGGATCGTCGGCCAGTTCTTCTTCGAGTTCGGCCTGACGGTCAGCTTTGCCGTAATCGTCTCGACGTTCATCGCCGTGACCCTCTCTCCCATGCTCTGCTCGCGTGTGTTGACGGTGAGCAAGCAGCACGGCCGCTTCTTCAATATCTCCGAACGCATCTTCCAGCGGATCGAAACGGGCTACGGCAAGACCCTGCGGTGGGCACTCGGGCATCGAGCCGTCGTGCTGTTGACCGCCGCCGGTATCTTTGTCGGCAGCATGGCGCTGACCGGACTGCTGGGCACCGAATTCGTGCCCGAGGCCGATGAAGACCAATTCAATGTCCAAGTCGAAACACCCATCGGCACGGCCCTTGAAGCTTCCAGCGCCGATCTGGAAAAAGTGGAAGCACTGGTCCGCGAACTGCCGGGCGTGGAAGATGTCTTCACCACGATCGGGGCGGGTGTCGAGGAGCGTGTCAACGTGGCCACCGTGTTGGTGCGACTGGCGCCCAAGGCCGAGCGCGACTTCTCGCAGATGGACCTGATGCAGCAGCTTCGCCAGCAGGTCAAGACCCACGCCGAATTGGACCACATGAAGATCAGCGTGGAGGTCATCCCACGGGTCGGCGGCGGTGGGTTTCGCAACGCGCCCGTGCAGTACAATGTCCGCGGGACCGATATTGCCAAGTTGGCCGAATTCTCCGACCGGGTGGCCCTGCGGATGAAGGAAGTGCCCGGCATTGAGGACGTCAACTCGACTTACGATGCCGGCAAACCGCAGATCAACGTCGAAATCGACCGCGACAAGGCAGCCGACCTGCATGTCTCCGTCGATAAGTTGGGCAAAGCCATCTACGCGCTGATCGGTGGGCAGGAAGTGAGCCAGTTCGAGGAGGACGGCGAGAGTTACGACGTGCGTATCCGTCTGGCAGGCGCCGATCGCGACAAGACCAAGTCGATCCTTCGCGTCCCCGTTCGCAACAAGCTGGGCCAGATCAAGGAAGCCCGCGAAATGGTCGACGTCTACGAGACCAAGGGTCCCGTGCAGATCGACCGGCAAGACCGATCGCGGCAGGTCACCGTCATGGCCAACCTCGATACGGCGATCAAACCGCTGGGCGAGGCACTGGACGACGTGCGGGCGATCGAGAAGGACTTGGGGCTGCCGCCGGGCACAACCAGCAAGGTGACCGGCGCCGGCGAGATGATGGCCGAGTCGTTTGCCAATATCATCTTCAGCATGGTGTTGGCCGCCGTGCTGATCTACATGGTGCTGGCCGCCCAGTTCGAGAGCCTCGTTCATCCCTTGACCGTCATGCTCTCGCTGCCCCTTTCGGTCGTCGGCGCCTTGGGTCTCCTGGCCGTGACCGGGCGGACGCTCAACATCTTCTCGATGATCGGCATGATCATGCTCATGGGACTGGTCACGAAGAACGCGATTCTGCTGGTCGACTACACCAACCTGCTGCGCAGCCGGGGGATGTCCAAGACGGATGCTCTCTTGGAGGCCGGGCCCGTGCGTCTGCGGCCCATCCTCATGACCGCCATGTCGACGATGGCCGGCATGACACCCGTGGCCATCGGCATGGGCTCCGGGGCCGAAACCCGCGCGCCGATGGGCACCGCGATCGTCGGCGGGATGATCACCTCGACGATTCTCACCCTGGTCGTCATACCGGTCGTCTATAGCACGGTCGACGATCTGGCCGCCTGGGTCCGCCGCATGATCTTCGGCGCCGAGGTCGTTCCAGAGACCGGTATCTCCGAGCCGACTCCCGCCGGCGCGGATCCCTCGGGCAATGGTCCCTCGGATCTGGCTGACGCCGGCGTTTAGCCCGCATTTCTGACGTCGGTGTCGATTCTCAGTCCAGCGAGTCCAGCATCGCCGCGGCCTTTTGGCGGACGTCGTCCATCCGCTTGCGGTAGACGGTACGCACCTGATTCATGCTCATCGAGAAGCCGTCGGGCACATAGTCGGCAAGTTGGACCGACGTGCGGTGGCAGTTGGGACACGTGAAACTGGCATCGCCCGTGTACCAGTGCCGGCCGGTGAAGCCACAACCGGCTTCGTCTCGCTCGCAGACCATGTCTTCCGGCGGGTTCTGGGCCACCGCGTCCAGCTTGGGGCGGATCGCGTCGAGGATCGCGTTGCCTTCGGCCCGAATCCGCTCGATCTCCGCGTCCCGCCAGGCGATGATCGCCGCGCGGCGGTCGGCTTTGTTCTGGCCGGTC
>JABMRP010000851.1 GCA_013202535.1 Planctomycetota bacterium | reverse complement strand
CGGTCGTAGTAAACTCACGCTAGCACCTCCCCCCCGGTCGCTCCAATCGACGCTGAGACGGGAAAGCTAATTGACGCCTTACAGTCGTTACGCGTCACGGGCACGACTTCTACAACAGTCAATTCCCGGTCGGAGCCGGCAACCGCCCGAGAATCCGTTCACCGGTCTGCTCAAGCGGCTCTGATTCGATTCGCCTGCCCACGTTTACGTCAACGCGAAGGGGGAGGGCCATCTTTCGGACCGTTGCCAGCATCTTGACGGCTGACAGATACCGCCGATGTGTACGGTCCTGCCGACGCTGGAGATAGTCTTCGTGTTTGGCCGTGGCCTTCTCGACTCGCGCGGCCAGGGCGTCAGCATGGGCTAATTGCAGCCAGCAAGTCACCACCCGATCGACCAGCAGTCGCTCTGTGGGGCTTGGACTGGAACCACCCAATTCCGCCCGCAGGGCTTCTAATTTGGCCCGGAGCGCTTCGCGGAACGCCGCCTGTCCCTCAGTGATCCTGTTGACGAGCATGGTCTCCGCGGCTTGTGCCAAATCCCCACCCAGAACGGTGATCGCAGCGGCCGGTGAGGTTTCGAGCAATTCTCGGATCTCTACCAGGGCCCCTTCGTCTCCTTTGTTGGCAAGGTCCACAAGCTCGGAAAACTCCTTGATTTCCGGCCGGCGCTGATTCGCCTCGTTCTCATCCCTCTGTGCTTCCATGACGTTTTCTCCACTCACCACGATGGTTATGAAATCCCGCAGCCAACAATAGGCCATGGGCTAGAAGATCGGCCAGTTCGGACACCTGGTCCAACTGGGCATCAATGGCGGCATCCAGCACCCTCTCTGCTGCCCTCCGGTCCGATTCCCGCTTTCGCTTTTCGCGCTCTTGCCGATCCAACTCGGCCACGATGGGCGCGGCGGACCCACACCCGACATACTCCCGAACGATTCGGTTGCCAACACGACGGCTTCGCGTGTAGTACCGTCCCCGGCCCTTGCGAGTTTCCCAACTCATTTGTGTAACACCCAATGATCCGCCCCGTTTCGCCTCTCCGAGCCCAGCTTGCTCGAACGGACTATCCGAATTATCCGCCATCTGACAGCTCCTGCCAAGTGCTTTATGGTAACCACCATCTCCGGCGGCTTCATCCCTTGCCTCACCGCGCGCCCCAATACCGAACGTCCGATCACCGTCGACCAGGGCACCAGCACACTGGTCGGCAACGATCCGGAAGCGCTGCGTCACGGTCTGCGGGAAGTGCTCAGCGGCACGTACAAGCAGGGCCAGTGTCCACCGCTCTGGGACGGCCGGGCCGCGCAGCGCATCGCCGGCATTTTCACCGCCGGCAAGCCGCTCTAACCCAACAGGCCGATCAGCGAACGGTCGCCGTTTCGCGCCGCGGCGAGTCGCCGTCTTCCGGCCGCCGGTTGAAGAACGTGTCGTGGTAGGGCGCGTTGGCGTCAATCCAGGTGACCAGGGCGATCCACTCTGATCGGCTCAGCGCCGCCTCCGTCTTATGGAGCGGGTCTTTCTGCAATAGGGTGATCAGAGGGCTGCGGTGGGAGCCGAATTGCTTCGGCCGCGTGACCGACGCGCCGCTGAACCGGTCGGAGACGGACACGAATACCTTGCCCGGCTTGTTCGATCCGACGGGCCGGCCGAACAAGGTGCCAAACGACCGGCAAAAGCCGTCCGCCGTTTTCGTGGCGGTCAGATCCACACCGCCTTCGGTCTTCTCATCACCGTGGCAGCGAACACAATGCCGGTCGAGGATCGGTTGGATCAGCCACTCGTAGCCGAGCAGCCGGTCGGCGCCCCAGGCCGGCGGCGTCAGCTCGCGCGGCTCTCGCGACAGGGCCATGGGCAGGCGCCACGCGTGTCGCGGGGTTCGCAACTGTGACTCGTGGCAGCCCGTGCATCCCCGCACTTCGCCCGGCTGGAACGTCACGTGGCTCCGCATCCGTCGCAGCTCCATATAATTCTCGTCCAGCGCCTGGAAGTAGACGGCCTTTCCGGCCGGGACCTTGAAGTGGGCCGAGCCGTCTTCTTCCACCGGCACCGTCCCGAGCACGCGCACCGGAGACCAGGACCAGAAGCCGAAATGTCGCTCCCAGGCGTTGCCCGGGATCCAGCGCATGGCCCCGATCTTATCGTCCAACGGCCATCCGACGCGTTGCGACACGCGGATGTACCGGACGGCTCCACGGGGGATTTCATCGAGCCCGTCGTACACGTCGGCCACGTAGCAGGTAGCCGATTCTTTGGTCCGGTCCGTCAAATCGGTAATGCGGGGCGGCCGCGGGCGTTTTCGCAGTGGCATCGGGAAGGCGCTGGAGTGGATCAGATCGCGATGGATCAACTCCTTGTTGCCATGTACGTCGATCAGGTAGATCGCGAACCCGGCGGCATTGTCGCCACCGACGGTAGACGACGGAACCGGCGCGTAGGAATAGGAAACGAGAAAACACCGCGCCGAAAGCGCCCACGGCGTCTGATACAGGCCGCCATGGTCGGGCACTCCCCCCTCGGGCACGGTCGAGCCGGCCATGGGCCCCTCCTGCGGTCGCACGTGGGGCGTGACGATCTGAAGCCCTTCGGAGTTGTTGATCCCGACCGGCGGGTCGATGATCACGACCGGCCCGTAGGCCAGCGTGTGGTGCCCCGTGGCGATCGAGATCAACTTCTGGCTCCCGGGAATCGACCGCGTGTCGCGCAGGCCGTAGGGTGCCTTGATATGTTGATTAAAGACGGCGTCGGCCATCGTGCCGTCGGGATGCACCGTCCAGACGGCGTGGACCTCCAGAAAGTGACGCTCCTGGTAATCCCAGCGGGTGTAGGCGATCAAGCCGTTATCCAGCGAGTGAGGATAGCGGTCGATGTCCTTGTTGTCGTTGAGCCGTCGCAGGTTCGTTCCGTCGGCCGAAATACTGTGCAGGTTGATCACCGTATGATCGGCCGTGAACTTACCGCACTCCGAACTGCGACCGGACCGGTCCGAGGCGAAGGCAATGTCTCCGTTGGCACAGTAGGTCGGCTCGAGGTCGCTGAAATAGCGGTCGTTGGTGAGTTGCCTCCGTCCCGTCCCGTCGAGGCGGATCTCGTACAGATGCGTCGGCTCCTGATCGCCGCGCAACCGAAATACGTCGTTGCCAGCGACGGTGTCCCATTTCGGTGGCCATCGCTTCTGCGAGGCGTATCCGAACACGACGCGATCGGCGTCCCAATGCAAGTCGATGCCGTGGACGTGCCCGGGGCCCAGCGTTCCCTGCAGCACGGGCCGGACCTGCCCGTCCGGATCCAGACCCGTCCGAACCCAAATGTCACCGCCCGGCTTGTGGACCCAGGGGTATTGCGAACCGGTGATGTTGCGGTGGGAATGCGCGGAGTGGCGGGTGATGAAGACCAGGCCGGCGAAGTCCACCGCCGGGTTGGCCAGCACGATCGGCCGGGCGGCGCGGCGGGCCGCAAGCCACAATCTTCGGTGTCCCAAGATATCGTGCGGCTTCTCGGCCACCTGACGCTGGAGCGTCTTGTGGATCGACTGCAACCGATCGAGTTGTCGGGCAACCATCGCCCGGCTT
>JABMRP010000014.1 GCA_013202535.1 Planctomycetota bacterium | reverse complement strand
GCATGGAAGGTATCCTGCGCCACGCCCGCACCGTCAACCCGAAGCTCGACATGGTCGAATTGCACTTTGTCGACCCGTCGAAGATGGAAGACTATCGCGCGGGCCGCACGCCGGTCGTCGTCGAGCAGCACGAAGCGGCCGCGGCGCATTGCGACGTGCCGACGATCCATCTCGCCCGGGAAGTGACCGAACGGATCGACGCCGGACAGTTTACTTGGGCCGGCGATTTCAAGGGCCTTCACCCCGCGCCCTACGGTCAGCGACTCTACGCGGCAACGATCCGCCGCATGTTGGCCGCGGCGTGGTCGAAACCGCTCACGGTCGATGCACAACCCACCGCACACGCGCTGCCCGAGCGCCCGCTCGATCCGATGAGCTACGACGGGGCGAAGTTGGTCGCCATCGGCGAGGCTTCGGCGCCTGACGGTTTCACGATCGTGGAAAAATGCGACCCCCGGCAGCCGGCCGGCGGCGGTACGCGGCCCGGTTTTGTCGACGTGGCGATGTTGGTCGGCACGAAGTCGGGCGATCAGTTTGAGCTGCAGTTCGAGGGCCGCGCGGTCGGTCTGTTTGTAGCGGCAGGACCCGACGCGGGCGTGATCGAACACCGCATCGACGACGGCCCCTGGCAGAAGCAGGACCTGTTCACCCCCTGGAGCCGCGGCCTGCACATTCCCTGGGCTTACGTCCTGGCCGACGAACTCGACGGCAAGGCCCACACGCTGACCGTCCGCATTGCGGATGAGCAACATGCAAACAGCCGCGGTCATACGTGCCGCGTCGTGCATCTGCTGGTGAACGAGTAGCCGGGTGTTTAGCCCGGGCACTCGCGCCCGGTGTTTGGGTGCCATGGGCGGCTTGCCCGCCCTTGCCGAATCCCTAGACAACAAGGGCGGGCAAGCCGCCCATGGCACCCTCACTCCAAGGTCGATTCGACGCGCTGCCCCGCTTCTTGCTCGCGTAGGTTCTCGTACGAACCGTAGAAATCACTGTTGCAGTCGAGCCAAAGGTCGATGCGGTGCTTTTCGTCGGTGGTGAGCTTTGTGTCGTAATGACCCGCTTCGAGCAAAGCGTGGAGCTTCGACGCCCGGGCGCCGAACTTACCCGGCGTGGTGCGCGGCTGGGCGTCGAAGACGGCGTTGTCCCAGAAAAATGCAAACGGCCGAAGGTTGTTGTACGACGTGTACCAGCCGCTGCCACCGGGACCGATACCGCGACTCGAAAGGTCGACACACTTCTCACCCCGGGCGATCCGCTCGGTATGGCAACCCGCACACTTGCGATCCAACACCGGCTGCACCAGTAGCGGGAAGCTCAACGGATTGGAGCCGGACACCTCCGGCGCGATCTCCGATGCCTTCCGCTGCAGGGCCATCGCGTAAGAGCGGGACGCGTCGGTCGTCGTCTCGCGCGGTTCGTGGCAGCCCTTGCAGACCAATTTCTCGCCCGGCGCCACCCACGTAGCCGAACGCATCGATTGCACGGCCGTACCCTGTTGGTCGATCGCCTGAAAGTAGACCGGCACGCCGACGGGCAGCTCGAAATACGCGCTCCCATCGGCCTCGACCGGCACGGTACCCAACACCCGCCGGGCGCCCTTCTGATCGCCATGACCGATCCGCGGCACATTGGCCACCGGCGTGGTCTTGGGCAGCAGTTGAACGATCTGCAGCCTCTCGATCCGCGTGCCCTCGGGAAACGGCAGCGAACCGTTGTAAACGTTCATCACCGCCGCGGTGGCGGTCCGGGGAAGTTCGCTTCTCGCCGTGTCATCCCGGTCCGGCCGGCCTACCAGCGTTCCGTGCGGAATAACCGGCGGTCTGGTACGCGGGCGTAAGGGGATCGGTTTATGGCAAGAGATGTTCGCATCGCGGTAGAGCAACTCGCGGTTGCCCCACGAATCGATCAGGTAAACGCCGTAGTTGTAATGGTCGTGCGTCGTCTGACGCTGCCCGTCGTTCGCTCCGCCGTAGTAGGCACACAAGTAATAGTCCTCGCTCAGCGGCCAGGCGGTGCAAAACATCCCCTCGCCCTGGTAAATGCCGTACTCCGATTCGGGAAACCACTGCTCGGGCGTCAGGCGGCGAATCATCGACATCCGGCCGTCGTCCTTGCGACGCGGATCGATCAGCACCAGCGAACCGTACACTTGTGTGTGATGACCGCAGGCGGTGGCCACCAGCTTGCCGCTGCCGGGAATCGCGCGAACGTGTTGCTCCATGTGCGGCCGGGAGCCCATCCGCAGCGACCAATTGCCGTGGATCGCCCGGGGATCGCGGCCGTCGGGATAGCAGGACCACGGATGATGGGCCTGCGAAAACCCCCGGTCGACGTAATCCCAACGGGTGAAGACGATCATCCCGTGGTTGTCGACCGACGGGTTCCATTCGTTGGTCTCGTGGGGCGACAGCATGGTGATATCGGTGCCGTCGGCGCGCATCGAATGGAGCGTAAAACAGGGCACCGGCCGGCCATGACACCGGCCGAACCCGCCGCGACGTTCGGAAATCAGCGCCACGCGTCCGTTGGGCAAGAAGCACGGATGCAGATCGTTGACCGGCCCGTCGGTCAGTTGCGACAAATCCGAGCCATCGACGTGCATCTTGAACACATGAAACGTCGACTCCGGCGACCAGTGTGGTTCCCAGCCGGCGGGCCAGTTGGGGTAGATGCGATGTGCCTCGGTGAAACAGAAGAGAATCTCCCGGGCGTCGAAGCTCAACTCGGGCGCGAGGAACCCGCCTTGCAGCACCTTCCCCTGGAGTCGGCCGTCTGTGCAGGCATTGTTCCCGGTCAGGTCGCGAAGTTGCGGCGCATCGGAGAAAGCCCCCTCCAACACAAACAGGCCGCCGCCCGGCTTGGCGTGGAACCCGAAGTACTGGTCGCACATGTGCGTTCCCTCGGGCCAGGTTCGTCCGTTGATCTCGCGTTTGACGAAGAGGATCTTATCGAAGTTCAGCAGCGGGTTCTTGAAACTGATCCTCCGACGCAGTACACAGGCCTCTTGGTAAAGCGTCTTTCGCACGGCGGAGTCGCTGATCGGGACGGCTTGCACCTGCCGACGAAGTTGGTCCAACGCCTGTTTCTCGACGGCAAAGTCGACACCATCGGCCGACCGGGAAAGATCCTCCAACAACGCGG
>JABMRP010000850.1 GCA_013202535.1 Planctomycetota bacterium | reverse complement strand
GGGCAAAACGGAAGGCGCTGGCCGACCATCCCGAGCGCGAGTTGGTCGATTTCGGCATCGGTGAGAACGACGAGATGGCCGCCGCGGGGGTGCGCCGCGTGATGGCCGAGGCGATCGACCGGCCCGAGAACCGGGGTTATGCCGACAACGGAATCGCCGAGTTCAAGGAAGCGGTCGCCCGGTTCATGGCCCGAGAGTTTGACGTCTCGCTCGACCCGGCCACGGAGATCAACCACTGCATCGGCTCGAAGACCGCGTTGGCCATGTTGCCGGCCACGCTGATCGACCCGGGCGACGTCACACTGATGACCGTGCCGGGCTACCCGGTGGCCGGCACCCACACGAAATTCTACGGCGGCGGGGTACATCCGCTGCCGCTGTTGGCGGAGAACGATTTCTTCCCCGATTTGGATTCGATTCCCGACGACGTTCGCCGGCGGGCCAAGCTGCTGGTGATCAACTATCCCAACAGCCCGACGGGTCGTGTGGCCACGCGGGATTTTTACCGGCGGGTGATCGACTTTGCGGGTGCCCACCAGATCGTCGTGGTGCAGGACGCGGCACACATCATGCTCAGCTTCGACGGCCCGCCGCTGAGCTTCCTGCAAATGGACGGCGCGAAAGACGTCGGCGTGGAGATCCACTCGCTCTCCAAGGGGTGGGACATGATCGGCTGGCGGATGGGCTGGGTTTGCGGCCATCGGCTGCTGGTCCAGGCGTTTGCCGACGTGAAGGACAACTGCGATTCGGGTCAGTTCATCGCTGTGCAGAAGGCGGCTGCCGCGGCCCTGGACGACGCGGAGATTCCCCGGGCGATCCGGGCGAAGTATCGCCGGCGGTTGGAGAAACTGGTTGCCGTGTTGCGGCGTTGCGGGTTTGAATGCCAAATGCCCGGCGGATCGTATTTCCTCTATACACCCAGCCCCAAGGGGGTGACCGACGGGCCGGCGTTTGCCACGGCCGAGGAGGCCAGCCAGTATTTGATCACCGAGCATTCGATCTGCACGGTCCCCTGGGACGACGCCGGGCCCTACCTGCGGTTTTCGGTCACCTACGAAGCGGCCGACGAGGCCGCGGAAGATGCCCTGATGGCCACGACGGAGGAGCGGCTCGGGCGGATCCGGCCGGTTTTTGGCTAGACGGCTCGGCGGCTCGAAATCGGGATGCCTCCTTTTTCCCAGGGAAATCAGCCCGCTCGATTTCAGCCCGAGGAAAAGGTATAATTCCGAGAGATGCCCCCGCCGGTAGTCTCCCTTCTTATCCCAACACAACCGAAGCGAAGGTTTTTTCAGGAAGAGGTATGAGCAATGGTTTCGCGCAGGCTTGCCGTATGGTGTTTTGTGGGAATGTTCACGTTGACGGCCATCGGCTGTGGCGGATGTGGATCGTCGAGCAAGAAGCAGACCAAGGGCTTCGACGAACAGGTCAAGACGGCCATGAAGGATTCCGATCCGGCGTCCCGGGCCAAGAAACTCGCCGATATCGCCGTCCAGCGATTCCATAGCGGCGACCAACCCGGCGCGAACAACACGATCGGCAAGGCGGTGGAAGCGTGCGAGGAGATCGAGGACGCCGCGGGCCGTGCGGAAGTGTTTGCCCAACTGGCCGAGGGAAAGAACCAGATCGGCGAGCCGAACGGTGCCAAGGAATTGGCGGAAAAGGCCAAGAAGGCCGTGAAGGAAATCGACGAAGCGGAAAGCGCCGAACGAAAGGGAATCGTTCTGGCCAAAGTGGGACGCGCGTACGGCGTGATCGGAAGTTCTTCCGACGCAAAGAGCACGTTGAAGGAAGCCGAGAAGCTGGCCGACGGGATGAGCGATCCCATGGGAAAACTCCTCGTGCTGACCGAGGTGGCCGGCAGCTTCTATCAATTCGAAGCGACGAGCGACTACAACCGGATCATGGGCACGATCAGGAGTTTCGTCGAATCGATGCCCGACGCGCGTAACCGGGCCGACGCACTGGCCGCGGTCGCCGCCCAACAGGCCGCCTTGAAGATCAGCGATGCGGATAAGACGTTCGACGCCGCCGCGGCCGAGGCCGATAAGATCGAAGACCTCGCCAGCCAAGCGCACGCCCTGATCAATATCGCGGAAAAGCTCTCCAAGGCCAAACGCCACACGCAGACTCACGAAGTGCTCAAGAAGGCGGACACGGTCGCCAACATGATCAAGGCCCCCGACGTGAACAAGCAAACGGTGGAGAAGGTCCGCACGCTCATGCAGACGCTGCCCAAGCCGAAGAAGAAGTAGCCTTTCGGCGGGCGGGAAAAAGGGGACAGGTACATTTTGTGCGAAGCACCCTCCGGGCCGTTCCGGCAAAATGTACCTGTCCCCTTTTTCCGGGCCGCCTCTTACTTCTCGTCCAGCCCGAGTTCCTTGAGCTTCTTGCGGAGCGTGTTGCGGTTCATGCCGAGCCGCCGAGCCGCCTTGATTTGGACTCCGTTGCACTGGGCCAAGACCTGGCGGATCAGTTCGCGTTCCACTCGGGAGACAATCTTCCCGTGCAGGTTGTCTTCGCCGGCGGCGGTGTTCAGGCCCTGGGCGACGAGGTCCGAGGCCAGGGTCTCCAGATCGGCCGGCCGAGAGTGGCCGATGCGTCGCCCGGTTCGGCCGCGTACGACGTCGGGTAACAGATCGAGGGTCACCTCGTCGCCCGGCGCCAGCACGACCGCCCGTTCGATGTAGTTCTGCAACTCCCGAACGTTTCCCGGCCAATCGTACTGCTGGAAAGATTCGACGGCTGCCGGTTCGACGTGGGGTACGTGGCGATCGTTCGACTCGTTGTAGATTTTCAGGAAATGGGCGACCAGTTCGGGAATATCCTCGCGCCGCTCGCGCAACGGCGGCAAATGAATGGGAACGACGTTGAGCCGATAGTAGAGATCCTCGCGAAACCGGCCGGCGGAGATCTCTTCGCCCAGATCGCGGTTGCTGGCGGCGATCACGCGCGTGTCGACGTGAACGGTCTTCGTATCGCCCACCCGTTCGAACTCCCGTTCCTGCAACACGCGAAGCAGCTTCACTTGCAGCTTGGGTGTGGTGGAATTGATCTCGTCGAGAAAGATGCTCCCGGTATGGGCGGCCTCGAATCGACCGGTCCGATCGCCCACCGCGCCGGTGAACGAGCCGCGGACGTGGCCGAATAGCTCGCTCTCCAGGAGGCTTTCGGTCAGCGCGCCGCAGTTGACCCGGATAAAGGGGCCGCTGGCGCGCAGGCTCAGTTGATGCACGGCCCGGGCGATCAGCTCCTTGCCGGTGCCCGTTTCACCCAGAAGCAACACCGACGCATTGGACCGAGCCACCTGGCGCGTGCGCCGGTAGACTTCCCGCATCGCCGGTCCCGAACCGATAATGCCGGGAATCGGCGGACCGCCGGCACTGGAAAGATCACTGCTCATCGACGCATTAGCCTTTCCTTATAGTAGCCATCTCGCTCCGCGAGATGCAGCCTTTGAAGATCTAGGGTGCTTTGGCCTCATCTCTCGAAGCGATGGCCCGCATCTCGCGGCGCGAAAGGCTGTATCTCGCTCCAGCGAGATGGCTACTATAGGGTCCTCACTGGGCCTCCTCGGCCATGGCCACGGGCTCGGCCGTGGCTTCGATGTGGTCGAGAAGGAGTCCAAGAATCTTCTGCGTCACTTCGTCCAGGTGCTGGCTCTGATTATACCGCTCGTACTGCCGGTCGACTTCCGCCGCGGTCAGCCGAATACCGTGGCGCTGTGTACTGGTGCGGAACGCCCCGACGGCCGCCTTGCGCAGTTCCAGCGGCAGCGTCCATCGACTGGCCAGATCGACCAGCTTGCGCTGGCCTTGATGCGTGCCAAGATTTCCCAACACGGCCACTACCCGCGGGCCGATTTTCGGAACCAGTAGGGCCAATTCGAGAGATTGCTCGATCCGCAACAGGTCGTACAGGGTCCCCGGCTGGTCGCTCAACTCGGCAAGTCGCTCGACCGCCGTGGCCGCCTGCCGCTGCCGCTCCTCGAAGGGAACGCGCGTCCGGCCGGCCGAAGCCAGGAGTTGGTCTACTTGCCAGGTGATCGTCGCCACGTCGTGAGGCCGAATGATCGCCGTGACCAGCGGATCGCGCTCGGCCATGCGCTGGAGGCGTTTCCGATCATCCGACCGCGCGTAGACACCCAGAGGCATGCGGGCCGTGCGCCAATCGTGGCGCAGCTCTTGCACCAGCAGGGTACATTCCGGCCAACGCACCGAGTCATCGATCAGCGCCAATTCATAGTCGGCCGACGAAACGGCCAGACGGAACAGATCGCGCCCCGTCCCCGCCGTGTCGACGTCGAATCCCAACTGGGTCAGAAGGCCGGCGATTCGTTGCGCGTCTTCGGGCATCGGACTGGCAACCAGCGCGCGGCGGATTCCCGAGGTGGCCGAGAAGTTGCCCAAGGCCTCGGGTACGTAGCTCGAACCGGCGTAGGGTTCCTGGGGATCGAGTTTGAGAATCGCCTCGACGGCGGCCAATCGCAGCCGGCGGTCGGGATGTCGGGCGGCTCGGGTCAGCGGCGAGAATCCGGCGTTGTGGTAAAGCAGTTCCGCGGCCGTGCCATGATTGCCGAGCAGGCGAGCCGCGGCGGCGGCCGTTGCCACGTGTCCGCTGTCCATGGCGTGGGTGAGCACGTCGGTGATCAGTTCCATGCCCATTTCGGCGACCTCGGTGGCCGGGCTTCCCGCGTCCTCCGGCAGGGGGGACTCCAGGCCGCTGGAGAACGCCGCCGCCTCGAGCATGGTTGCCGCGTAGAGACGCTCGGCGTCGTGATACTCGGGTGCCACCTTGCGGGCGTTGCGAGCCAGCCGGGCGGCAATCCACAAGGATGCGTCGGCGGCGAGATACGTCCTGGCCACGGGCTTCTTCTGCTTCGCATCCCATTGCCACAAGGTCACGTCGCCCTCGCTATCCATCGCGAGGGGCTGCCTGTGTGTGTAGTATCGCCGGGCCTCCTTGGCCAGCAGGGAAGCCGCCTCCAACCGTTTGGGCGTTTGCCCCACCAGTCGCAGAAGGGCCTCGCGAGCCGCCTGCCGCACGCGCGGCGGGCTATCGGGCGACACGCACGGGCTCAGCAGGTACATCGTCACCCGCTTCGCCTCCGCGTAGCCCAATACTTCGACCACCTGGGCCACCAGTGCCTCGTCGGGCGATTCCAGCGTGGCCAGCAACGGGCCGACGGCCGCCGACTCCATGCGAACCAGCGCGGCACGAACGTTGGCGTGTTCGTCGGCACGGCCCGGATCGGCCAATACGCCAATCATCGGCACGACCGCCGCGCCGCGTGTCTGGCCCAGCCCGGCAAGCGCCGCGGTGCGTACCCGGATCGACGGATCCTGCAACTGCCCGATCAGTCCTTCGATGCGTTGCAGGTCCTCCCATTGCGAATTGGCCGCCGCCAACACGACGTCGGCCAGAGCCAACGCCTCGGGCGCCAGATCGCCACGGGCAGCCATCTCCACGAAAACGGCCGAGCCAAAATGCTCGATCAGTCGCGTCATCTGCTTCTCGTCGAGCTTTGCTTCCAGCAATCGTTGGATGAAAAAGCGGGCCAACTCCGGCCGGTTCATGCCGGCAAGCAGCTTCGCCGAACGAACCCAACGAACGTACTTGCCCCACGATGTTTCCGAATAACCGCCCGCGGCCGGCGACGACGCCCGGCGCTCGACCTCGAAGATCATCTGGATCCCCGGACGCATGACCTCGACCGCTTCGACCAATTTGGCCAACTCGATCTTGTCGTGGCCGGAGTCAATCAACCGCC
>JABMRP010000849.1 GCA_013202535.1 Planctomycetota bacterium | reverse complement strand
GCCCAACGCGCCGCCGCCGCCAGCGGTGCGTAGACCGTCTTGCGATTAGTCAGCAGATGGGTCAGAGCCGCGTAGCGAAAGGCCTCTTCCAGGACGTCAACGTCGGAGAAAATCGCCGCGGAGTACGCGGCATTCTCGAACGACTTCAGTGCGGAGGCGTACAGATTCGGGTCTTTTTCGGCCAGCGCTTTCTCCAGGGTCACGTGGCCCAGAACCAACAGCGCGGCACCGGTGAGCGGGTGATCAAAGCTGCCGGCCGTAACCGAACCCCGCTTGAGATACTGGGCTGCCTCTTCCCCCTTGCCGGCCGCCGCCAACGCGATCCCCAGTTGCACGTCGATCCACGACTGCGACCAGTGATTGGGAGGTGCCGGCCGGCGAGAAAGCAAGGCGACAAGATTCGCCGTCAGCGGGTCGCCATATCCGACCGGGCCCATCAACTCCGCCCGGCGGCGCATCGCCAGCGACGTACAGCGGACGATCTCCTGAACGTTGATCTGCCAGAACTTGAGTTGTTCGACGACTCCACCTTGTCTCACGACGTCGTTGTTGTTCAGCCGCCCCCGCGCAATCAACATCGACGTGGAAAAATGGCCGGGGACGGTTCCCCGCGTGTTTTGCCCCCAGGGGATCACGATTTGTCGCGGGGAGGGGCGGATCGTCGCGGGAAACTGGACTCGCGTCATCCAGTCGCCATACTCGGCATACAGGTTGCACGCGGCCGTGTAGTGTTGCAGTGCGTCGGGCAACTGGCCCATGTGGTAGTAACACTCGCCGATCATCGTGTGATAGCAGATCGAGTCGACCCAACGGCTCAACCCCAATTTGATCGCGCCACGGCCCTCCGACTGGAAGTCTTTCAGGGCGTCCTTGTACTCTCCCTCGTAGAATTCGCCGAAGACTATGCCGTAGCGTGCCGAGGGGATCTGCCTCCCCGTGCCTTGGCCCGTCGCCGGACCGGCAAACGTGGCCAGTACGACGAACATCGCCAGCGATATCCAACACGCCCGTCCGACTCGCCCCTCTCGATAAAATGTGCTCATGCTCGTTGCTCCTGGGAATCAATGTAAGGGGCCACTCCTTAGAGTATAAGACAGTGCCGCGAGCCCCTTACATCCACGGGAAACCGAAACGGAGTTATTGCTGGATACCCCTTATTTGATTGTACGCGGCCCGTATTTGATTGTACGCGGATCCATCGCGCCCCGGAACACCCCTCTACGGAACTGCTCTAGGGCGGCCAGAACACCCCACACCACCTAGTCCCCCGAGTTTACGGAAAGAACGACTTTCCGCGTGGTATCTCCGAGCCTCTTTGCAAAACCGATCAAAGTCGGCGGCGGATGTTGGACGATACCGATTGTAACGATTTTAGCAAAGAGAGCGACTTGACGGCCCGATACGGAATCGAGCCGCACAAGCGGACAATGCACTCAACATACAATGGACAAAGGAGGTGGCCGATGAGGGATACGGTCTCTCGTCTGCTTCCCTTGCGAAGCTTCGTGGTGGTGCTCGGATTGCTTGCGGGCGTGTGCTCGGTAGGCTGTCAGTCGGACATTGGCGGCCAAACGCTGCCCAGTCCTAATTATCTCCAGCACGACGTCCAATACGCCGCGCCGGGGCCCGAGTTCAAGCTCCAGCGAGAAGCTTCCGCTCTGCGAGAGCGGGCAAGCGAAGAGGCGCTGAGAAACCGGTAGGACGGTTTCTCCCAGGAATACGCAACCCGACAGCGCGGCCGCCGAACCGGCGAGCCGCGCGACTTTCTTGCGCGTGCGCGCGGGTGGCAAAGGTCGGACCATGGTCGAACTCGAACTCTCCGCGGCCGCCCAACAGTGGGTCAACGTTGTGTTGATCTGGCTGGGATACGGCATTCTGGCCGGGCTACTGGCCCGAACGATCCTGCCCGGCCAGGAACCGCGCAGCGCGGCGGGGACACTGGTCATCGGCATCGGCGGCAGCGTCGGCGGATTGACCGTTCTGGAGTACGTCTGGCGCGGCGACCCGATCACGCCGATCAGCCCACTCGGATTCTTCGCCGCCGTGGCGGGTACCTTTGTGCTCCTGGCTGTATACCGCGTGCTGGCCGCCAGCTTCGTCATCAGCCCGAAGGATCCGCCTTCGTAAGTCGGGGTCAGGCCGTCCGTCGTTCTTGCAGCCAGTGCTTCCATCGCAGCACCTGCGCCCGCGAAATGCTCCGGGGTAGATGGGTGTAGCGGAAGCGAGTGGCCAGATGCGTCCGCCACCCTTGCTTGGCGTCCAGCCCGCCGGTGCCCAGATCGTAGGTCGTGTCGCCTCGGCGGATACTGTCTTGCAGGACGAGTTGCCGGAGAACCGACCCGGCTTCCATCGCTCCGACCGACGGATCGATGCCTTCGAGCAGACCGTGGACTCGACCGCCGTAGTGATAGTTGTAGGCAAACGCCACCGGGGTCTCGTCGAGCAGGAGCAGGTTCAGATCGAGCGCGCCGGCCTGGGCCGCCAAGGCATGCGCGTCTCGGAGAAATCCCTCGGCATGTGCGTGCGGCAGCGCCGGCCGGCCTGACAAGGTCGCTTGCTCGCTTCGCCCGGCCAAGGCGACGCACGTTTCGTACAGGTCCCATTGCGGGTCGCCCTGACCGTACCTTTTTCCCTCGGGACGGTAACGCAAGAGGCGAATGTTTCCCCGCCGTGCGAGCCGGCGCCGGGCGTTGGAAACCCGGTCTTGCAGTGGCGCCGGGCGGCTCGTCCAGTAGGACTGCCAGGTCTGATCGAGATCGACCGCCGAGGTTTGCGACCAGGGTCGCGGCCGCGGACGGAAGCCGGCCCGGCGCATGGCGTGTTCGGTGCGCCGGTGATCGGTGCCTTGCAGGTCGATCCAGCGAAGATCGATCATGTCCCAATCTCGCGGCGTGCCGCGGAGGTGGTGCATGGCGGCCGAAAGCGTCGCCGTCGGGTTGGGGCCGACCGGCCCGAAAATCGTACCCCAGTCGTACAACGGATAGGTCAACACGCGGACGCTTCCGATGCCGGTCGGTTCGTCGCGGACCACCAGCGGCACGATCCCCAGCACCTCCCGCTGGCGTTTGACCACCAGCACGCGTAACTTCTGCCCGGCGCCGAAGTGGCGCCAATAGACCTCCAGCCAATCGAGCGACTGTAAGAACGTGGCGCCCCGGGTGTGCGCCAACGCGGCGTTCCACCAGAGCCGGTATTCGGCCAGGTGTTCCACTCGGTTGATCTCTTCCACGTAAAATGGATTCATCGCGCCGGCAGGTGTTCGTGTGGGGTGAGGATGCGCCCAAGACCATGGGAGCAACCTCCATGCCACAACTGCCGCCACGGTCGCGATCCTGCCGTTAACTCCTTGTGAGAAAGTCAGTTACGTCGCGCACGGGAACGCCGCGAGCCTGAGATGCCTGGGGGGGGCGTTGCCCAACAGCAACGGGCGTTTCATTACGCTTCTTGGCAGCCGGTGGTCTGGACTATAATGGTCTGGAAAAACTGGGCGCGTCGATAAGGTGGATTCGCAATCAGTCCGATAAGGGCTGTAGGAGGCGAATTCATGGCGAGGAAACGACGGGCATTTACGGGTCCCTTTCGGGCGAAAGTCGCGTTGGCGGCGATTCGTGGGGAGGGAACATTGGCCGAATTGGCGAGCCGG
>JABMRP010000848.1 GCA_013202535.1 Planctomycetota bacterium | reverse complement strand
GGCTGTTGGAGCGATTGGAGCTTGCCGATCGGGCCATGCCCATCCTTCGGGCGCTGGACAAACTGGCCAAAATCGGCGCCGATCGGGTGGCCGAGGAAATGCAACAAGCGGCCGGCACCACCGAGCAACAGGCAGCCGAGGTGCTGCGGCTGGCAACGATCTCGGGCACCAACGACGAGGTGCTCCGGCAAATCGATCCGCTGGTGGCCGGCAGCGAAACCGGGCAAGAAGGGGCGACGCGGTTGGCCGAGGTGTTGGCCGGCGTGAAGGCGGCTGGCGTGTCCGAGGATCGCGTGAAGCTCGATGTGTCGATCGCCCGAGGGCTCGATTACTACACGGGCACCATCTACGAAACCTTTCTCGGCGGGCTGCCCGGCATCGGTAGTATCTGCTCCGGCGGGCGTTACGACAATCTGGCCGAGGTGTACACCAAGCAGCAGCTTCCCGGCGTGGGCGCCTCGCTCGGGCTGGACCGGCTGCTGGCGGCAATGGAGGAATTGGGGATCATCGAGAAGGTCTCGACCCCGGCGCCCGTCTTCATCCCGTATTTCGATAAGAACCGGCTGCACGACTACTTGAAATTGGCTGCTATTCTTCGCGCCGCCGGTATCGGCGTGGAAGTTTTTCCCGACGCGAAGAAGCTGGGCCAGCAGTTGAAGTACGCCGATCGCCGGGGATTCCGCCTGGCGGTGATCGCTGGCGAGAACGAGTTCCAAAACGGCACCTGCCGCATCAAGGATCTGGCCACCGGCGAGCAACAAGACGTCTCGCTCCAGGAGGGCGGCGCCGCGCTGGTGGCGGCCGTGCGCGAGGCACTGACCAATCGGGAGAACCCATGAACGATCGCAGACCCATCGAGCGGCTCGTCTTCTTTGTGCTGGGCTCTTTCGCCCTGGTGATACCAACCGGTTGCGGCCATACGCCGGACCTGCCGCCGATGGCCCCGGTCTCCGGACAAGTGACCCTCGACGGCAAACCGCTTCCCCGCGGTACCGTGCAGTTTGTTCCCGAGGGCACCGAAGACGGCAATGCGGCCATGGGGGTCGGCCATATCGACAGCAACGGCCGCTACGAAATCACCACCGCCGGCGTCAAGGGAGCCGTGGTCGGTTTCCACAAAGTTTGCGTCTCGGCTCGCGAAGAGATGGACCCCGAGGGCGATCCGGTCACCGCTTCGCTGATTCCCGAGAGATATGCGCTGCCCGAGTCGTCCGGGATCCGCGTCGAGGTGAAGGCGGGCGAAGACAACGACGTTCCCTTGCCGCTCAAAGCCAAACCGTGAACTGAGGTACGAAAACATGCGTCCCGATCGAGCCCACCGCGGATTCACCCTCGTCGAACTGCTGGTGGTCATTGCGATCATCGGGATCCTCATCGGCCTGCTCCTGCCTGCCGTTCAGGCGGTCCGCGCGGCCGCGCGGCGGCTGCAATGCAGCAACAATCTCAAGCAACTCGGCTTGGGCATTCTCAACTACGAAACGGCACACCGGGTATTTCCCTCGGGGGAGATCCACGGCACCAACCGCGATCAGGGCTACCAGGGCTGGAACGGCAAAGACCACTGCAACTGGGACGGCCAGGTCGGGATCTGGATGAACCTGATCTTCCCCCACATCGAACAGAAGGCTGCCCACGACAAGCTCGAATTTGGCGTCTGGCCGCAGTACGCCTCGCAAAACAACCGCGAGGTGATGCAGCAGCAGTTTGCCGAGTTTCTCTGTCCCAGCGACTCCTACACGGGCCTGACCACGAACTGGGGAGCGGGCGGCGCGGAGAACCGGGCGCGGATCTGTCACTACTACGCCGTCAACGGCTCGGTCGAAGGTTCAAATCTGGCCCATTCCGACGGGACCACTTCCTATAGCCACTGCAACGCGCATAACGGCCTCTTCTTCAACGATTCCCGGATCGCCATGCGCGACGTTCTCGACGGCACCTCCCATACCGCCCTGCTCTGCGAATCCTGGGGCCGTATCTGGCCCGATCACGCCGCGCCGACCAACCCGCCGCCCGGCTATCCGGCCTATGAATCAAGCCGCGGCATGAACCTGCACACGGCCGTCTATTTCGACTGGACCCCCAATAGCAATCACACCAACCCCTGGAAGGCCAACAGTTTCCACGCCGGCGGTGTCCACGTCGCGTTTGCCGACGGGTCGGTGCATTTCGTCACCGATACGATCGAACTGGCCGTCTTCAAAGCCATCGCCACCCGCGCCGGCGAGGAAGTGATCGACGCGGGTCAACTGGGCTGGTAAACCGTATAGTAGCCATCTCGCTGGAGCGAGATGAAGCCTTTGTAGATGCAACGAGCCGAAGCTACATCTCGCCCCAGCGAGATGG
>JABMRP010000847.1 GCA_013202535.1 Planctomycetota bacterium | reverse complement strand
GTGGTACGCTCGTCCACACCGGCGGTACGCTCGACGTACCCATCATCAAGCTCGGCAGCGGCGGTACGCTCCAGGCCAACAGCCTCGGCGGCAACACCGGCGCCAGCGGCTTCACCTTCGATGGCGGCACGCTCAAGACGACCGCGAGTTTCACCACCACCGTGCCCATGACCCTCAATGCCGGCGGCGGCACCGTCGACACCAACGGTTTCAATCCCAAGCTCAACGGCATGATCGACGGCTCCGGTGCCCTGACCAAGACGGGCGCGGGCACGATGGAGCTTACCGGAACGAACACCTACAGCGGCGGCACGACCGTTTTGCAGGGCGGTCTCCGGCCCCGAAGCGCGGGCGCGATGGGCTCGGGCACCGTCTCGATTGCCGACGGGGCCAACTTCATGCCCTGGTTCAACTCCGGTTCGTCCATCATCACCAACGACTTCGTACTCAACGGACTGGGCAGTGTCGACGGCAAGGACGCCATCTACGCCGACGGCGGCGGGGCCGGATTCGGCGAGTACACCATCAGCGGTCAGATCACGCTCAACGCCACCAGCAACATCGGCGGCCACGTCACCAACCATCTCAAGCTGACCGGCGAAGTCACCGGCCCCGGCGGCCTCACCAAGGGCGGTACCTGGGGCGGTGGCACCAACATCCTAACCCTAGCCGCGCACAACACCTACGCCGGACCGACGACCATCACCCAAGGCACGCTCAAGCTGGGCGATGCCGGCGCGGTGGTGGCCAATGCCGGCTTCGAGACGCCGGCCATCAATTGGAGCTACGACCCGGCCGGAGCCGTTTGGGCGTTCGCTAGTGCCGGAATCGCCTCCAATGGCAGTCCCTGGTTTATCCCCGACGCGCCGGAAGGCAATCAGGGCGGCTTCGTCCAGAAGACGGGGAATCTCTCGCAGAGCATCAACTTCACACAGGCCGGCCCCTATAGTCTTCTCTTCTCCTCGGTCGGCCGGGGTGGCGGCAATGGCCCCAACGACATGCAGGTCCAGATCGACGGCACGAACCTGTTGAGTTGGACACCGGCCCAAGCGGCCTGGACGACTTACCTCTCCGGACCGATCACACTGACCGCGGGCAGCCACACGCTGAATTTCGCGGGCCAAATTTCACCGTCCGACAAGAGTTCCGTCGTCGACCTCGTGCGGATCGTGCATGACCGGATTCCCGACGGCTCGGCCGTGTCGATTTCGGCCGGGGCGACGCTCGATCTGAACAACACGGCCGAGATGATTGGCCCGCTCTCCGGGGCCGGCGGCAGCAGTGTCACACTCGGCAGCGGTGCTCTGATCGTCAACAGCACGGCCAACTCGACCTTCTCCGGCGCGATCAGCGGCACCGGCGAGTTGTACAAGACCGGCCCGGCCCAGTTGCTCCTGAACGGGGCCAGCACCTACAGCGGCGGCACGACGGTGGCCGATGGTATCGTGCGGATCGACAACGGCCAAGCCTTGGGTACCGGTGCCGTGAGCGTGGCCGATGGAGCCTCGCTAATGTTCTGGGCCTCCTCGGCCATGACCGTGGAAAACGATATCATCCTCCGCGGCATGGGCCCCGGTCCCGGACGACCGGCGCTAAATCAGGACGGCGGAGCGGGACTGGTTACCATCAACGGTAACGTCCTCCTCGCCGCCACCAGCGACATCGGAGTCGGCGGGTCGTCGTGGAACGACATGCGAATCAACGGCATCGTCTCCGGTCCCGGCGGCATGGTCGTCAAGGAAGAGAACAACACCGGGGCCCAGAAGCGGACCCTCTTCCTCAGCGGCGCCAATACCTACACGGGCGCGACCGACATCACCAGCGGAACCGTTAACATCCAGCACAACAACGCCCTCGGCGCCGGCGGACACACCACCGGCACCATGACCTGGATCCGCAACGGCGCGGCGTTGGAACTGCAGGGCGACATTACCACCAACGAGCACGCCCACTTCCAGGGTGCCGGACCTTCCGGCGGCGGTGCCATTCGCAACATCAGCGGCACCAACACGATGACCGACAGCTACGCCATGGACGCCAACAGCACCATCGGCGTCGATGCCGGAACGCTGGTTTTCCAGACCACACGACCCGAAGGTTCTCTGTATGACGCCCCGTCTGGTACCTACCAACTGACCAAGGTCGGCGCTGGCACGCTGCAGTTCAACGGCCCCAACACCTACTCCGGCATCACGTACATCAACGAAGGCACGATCAATATCCGCAACGACAGCGGCCTCGGCTCCGGCGGACACACTTCCGGCACGATGACCTGGATCCGCGACGGCGCGGCGTTGGAACTCCAGGGCGGCATCACCATCAACGAGCATGCCCACTTCCAGGGCTCCGGACCGGCCGGACTCGGTTCCATTCGCAGTATCAGCGGCAACAACACAATGACCGACCGCTATGCCATGGACGCCGACAGCACCATCGGCGTCGATGCCGGCATGCTCAGCCTGCAAAACGCGGGCACCGCCACCGAAGGCCCGGTCTACGAGTTTGGAGGAAGTTGGCATCTGACCAAGGTCGGTGCCGGGCAGTTGCGAATCAACGGCCCCAGCACCTACACCGGCGGCACGACGATCGAGGCCGGCATCGTTCGCATGGACCACGGCCAGGCCTTGGGAACCGGCGCCGTGAGCGTCGCCGACGGGGCCTCGCTGATGGTCTGGGCACCGGCGGCCATGACCGTGGCCAACGATATCACACTCAACGGGATGGGGATAAGCGACACGCGGCCCGCCTTGAACCAGGACGGCGGCGGCGGCCTGGTGACGCTCACCGGCACCGTGACGCTGGCTGCCACCAGCGACGTCGGCCTGGGTGGAAGCACCTCGAACGACCTCGTGATTAACGGCCAGATCACCGGCCCCGGCGGACTGGTCGTCGATCAGGCCAGTTCGGGTTCCGGCTGGTCCCGCCAACAGACGCTCATCCTCAACGCCAACAACGATTACTCCGGCGGCACGAACGTCACCGGCGGGGCCCTGCGGCTGGGGCATGCCAACGCGGCCGGCCCCGGCGACATCAACGTCGCGGGCGGTGCCAATGTCCTCCTGTGGTTCAACTCAGGCTCCAACACCGTCGCCAACAACTTCACCCTCGGCGGCATGGGAAGCGTCGCCGGCGGCAAGGACGCCATCTACGCCGACGGCGGCGGCGCCGGATACGGCGAGTACGTCCTTTCCGGTCAGATCACCCTGGCTGCCGACAGCAACATCGGCGGCCACAACATCAACGACCTCCGGATCACCGGCAAGGTGACCGGCAGCGGCGGGCTGACCAAGGGCGGCGGACGTACCGACGAGAACAACACACTGTTCTTGGCCAACACCGGCAACGACTACACCGGCGCGACCGTCGTCAACGCCGGTACGTTGCTGGTCAACGGAAGCCTACTGAACACCGCCGGCACGACCGTCACCGGCGGCATGCTCGCCGGCAACGGCACCATCGCCAACAACGTCGACGTTCTGGCCGGCGGAACCATCTCGGCCGGCGATGCGCTGGGTAAGCTGTCCATCGGCGGCAGCTACACCTCCGGCGGCACCATGCTGGCCGAGTTGGGTGGCACGAGCCCGGGCGTCGACTACGACTGGCTGGCCGTGACTGCAATCGCCGACCTTGGCGGGATGGTCGACGTGAATCTGGTCGATGGCTTCGTGCCCGTCAGCGGTGACTTCTTCGACGTCTTGACCGCCGACGGAGGCATCGACGGGGGAGTCTCCGACGGTCTGACCGGTGTCACGTTTGACTTCGCCGACGCGCCCCTGCCGCTGACGGGCCAATACTGGAACACGTCGATCGTCGGCGCCGACGGTGGCCCGCAAGCCCTGCGGCTGGAGGTCGCCGCGCCCGAGCCGAGCACCGTGATCCTGGCCGTGCTGGGGCTGCTGGGGCTGACCTTCGTCGGCTGGCGGAAGCGCAAGAAATAGGCCGGCAGCCGAATCGAGCGCAATGGGGCAGCGATTGGGGCGTCTTCCTTGACAGACGGCGTTGCGGGCTCCCGGACTCGCCGCAGCGATCGTTGTGAAGTAGGATAGCAGCCCATCGTGGGAACCAGCGCCAAGATTCCAACCTTCGGGGAGGCAGCGTCATGCAAACTCGCGCCCGTATCGATGGAAGTGGCGGCGGACCCACGAAGAAAGGCATCGAAATCGGGCTTCGGATGGCCCTGCAACTCGTCAGACGCGGCGACCTGCTGGTGGTGGCATTCAGCGGACACGGTGTCCGAATCGATGAGGTCGACTATCTTTGCCCCGTGGGAGCCCGGCTCGACGACCCCAAGGGAACGATGGTCGCGTTGGACTGGGTTTACGAGCAGATGAAACAGTGCAATGCGCCCGACTACCGCTACGACGGAACCGGATTTCGCGTCGTGCGGTGTGAGGGGTAGTCGTCTCAGAGTTCGGCGAATTCCTCCGGTGTAACGTATCGGAAGGTGCGAATCGCGTGCAAGTCGCCCGGAACGTAGGGCGTTTTGAGGAGCCGAAGGACGATCCGCGCCGGATCGCCGGCCGTGGTGACGTTACCCCGGTGTACGGAGCGCCGGACCGGCTGATAGAAGGCGACGGTGATGATGCCGGTCTGGTCGCGGATTCGCTCCTCGTCGCGAACGTCCTTCGGCGGCGCGTCGCTCACCGTGAACCGGCGGGCCGTGGCCATGGATTGTCCGTCCGTGGGAATTCGCTCGACGAATCCGTTGATGGCATACGTGTTGGGTCTTGGAATGACGAAAGGCCGGGCGTGATCCAGATCCACCGGCTTGGCCATTCGGCAGGTAATTTGGCCCCATGCCGTGTCGATTCCGTTTCGGCGGACGTCGACCGGTTCGGGCAGAACGTTCCTGCCGTCGACCAACACGCGCACGAAGGCAAACGGCATCGGTTCCTCCTGGACAGGGAGAGCCCGAGCGTGGGGAACCGGCCGCTTCGCTTCCTGCTTCCGTTCCTTGCAGGTGAATCCGATGGTGTACTTGTCACCTCTTGCCAGCGGAACGTAACAGACGCCGTCCTTGAGTTTCGTCGGTTGCCTTGTGCGTTTTCCGTCGACCAGGACGTAGGCATCGAACGGACAGTCGGGTTGCTCCCAAACGGGCGGCACGGGAGCGGCGCCGTTGCGGTTCGTTCGGATTTCCGCCAGCCGGTCGCGGGTTGCCGATGGCGAGAGTCGGGTCACTCCCCCCGGCTTGTTGAGGGCTTGATTGGGCGGCTTCCAGGCGGGGGGCAGGTCGACGGGATGCGCCGCGTACGCTTGCCCCGGCGTCAGGACGCCGTATTTCGCCACGCCCCCGGATTGGGCGAACGGAGCGACGACGCCCTTGTAGCTGAGCTTGATGCTCAGACTTACCAGCAGTTGATCGCTTGCCAGTCCCAGGGCGTCGTGTGCCGCCCGCCGGGTTTCCGGCCGGTTGCCGAAACACGGCTCGATTTCACCGGTAACGATGGCCACGGGGCCACCCCGCAACGCAACGGCCCCCTTGAGAACCCCGCTACGCGTTCCCTCGCGATCGGAGAAGCACTTGGCCACGTGTTCGTCGTTGAGAACGTCGTACTCGCCGTGTCGAGCGGCACGGCGGCATAGCAGGTCGGTCAACTCGCCGGCAATCGTCTTGCGGAGATCCGGAAAATCGTAGCCTTGGCCGACGGCCACGTCGCTCGACTGAAACTGGAAGACGCATACCCGCTCGATATCCGGGCGAAGCTGCAACTCCTTGTCGATCAACTCGGCCGAGTTTTCCAGGAGCTCGTCCAGCGACAGCGGCGGCGGATGAACCAGCGGCGGCGTTCCCTCGACGTTGATCGGGATCTGGCGGACGGGATTCTGCTGGTGTGGATCATGGGGGTGGATCGTCGGCGCGACGAGTTCGACTTTCTGTTTGACGTAGTCGTAAATCTCGTCGAAATCGACGGCCCCCTTGGGCTGCCGCGTGTCGGCCTGGCCTTTCAAGGCTTGATCGAACCAGAAGCTGAAGAGCGATTGCCGAACCTCGGGATACATCAGGCTCTGCTGATCTCGCTTGCTGCTGGCCATCACCAGCACCTTTCCCGAAGGCTTGTATTGGCCGACGAACGATCCGTCGCCTCGCGGGTCGGGCATCCCGCCGCTGCCCGAGTAACAGGTGTCGATCACCAGCACCACGGTCTTCGCCTTGCACTGGTCCAGGGTCCGATAGAGCCACGTGTAGGGGATGCCCGACATCTTGTTGATTTCGTGCGGCTTCGGACCGATCTCCAACTCGGAATCTTCCACGGCGATGAAGAATCTGCCGTCCTTGTCGACCACGCCATGGCTCAACAAGTAGAAGAGGACCATTTCACAATCGTCGGGAATGGCGTCCAACCACCGCTCGACGTGGCCTTTGAACTTCTCGGCCGCATCGGTGAAACTCTTGGTCGGCGGCGGGGAATCGTCGCCCGCCTCGAACCCACCGTCCGCGCAAAACCGCTTCAGCCCAAGCTCCGGATCATAAACCGTTACGTCGTAGTCTTCGTCGCGGTGGATCGTGGCGGCCAATCGCACGACGTCGTTCGCCACGCCGGGCAAATTGACCAGCCCAGCGCACCGGAACTCGGTTTGACCGACGAGGAACGCCTGGCACGGCTTTCGATACCTCGGCTTCTCCTTCGCATCCTCCTCCACGGCCCGGGCCGAATCGCGCGAAGAGGCAACGGCCGGAACCAAGAGTACGGCCGTCACGATCCAGAGACAATGGCGACGCGAAAACATCGGGCGACGGTGGTTCAGTGTGTTTGCGATCATGGTGTATCCTCTTGTTTCTTCGTTCTTCCGTATAGTAGCCATCTGAGCATAGCCGCCGATGGAGGGCAGCGGGATGCCGCCCATGGACAGGAGCCTCGCCACCGTGTCGTACGCGCCAATGGCCGTGTGTATCCGCTGGACCTTGGTCTGAATCACGG
>JABMRP010000846.1 GCA_013202535.1 Planctomycetota bacterium | reverse complement strand
GGGATCCTCCGGCTTCGCGTCGTCCCACCGCGGCACGATCAGGCGATTGACATCGCCGCTACGGCCGGTTCGCTGGGCAACGGCGCGAGGCAGCCAGATCGAGTGACGGCGGGCGCGCTTTCTCTGGCGTCCGTCGCGGACGGCCGCTCTGGCGGCCTTGAGAATCTCGTCCGGCTCCTCGAGCACGCTCAAATCCATCGTCATGATGGGCGGCGGAAATCGCGAAAAAATCGCCTCGCCGGGCACTGCGGGACCGAGCCGAATCATCGACCAACCGCCGCCGCCGTAGGGTTTCATCGCGTCGTTGGTGCCGGCCAGGAACCACATTTGCTGCTGCCCGGAGTCCTTCCACTGTTGGTATCTCTCGTCCGCGGTGAGCGTCCTGACGGCGAACTTCACGCGCGGCGCATGCTCCCCTTTGAGCGTTTCATCCACCTTGAGCGTCACCGTGAGCCAGACCCATTGTCCGTCGGGCGGGTCTCGCGAGACGTCGACAATCGACCCGCGCACCACCACGTCGGCATCGGCCGCGAGCCACTCAAGGCTCGCCAGCGTGTAGCCGACTTGGGCGAAGCTCACTTCGGCCGCGACGGCGATGACGGCGGCGGCGACGGCCGGCACGACGAGCGTGCGGAGGCGGTCATGTGCTGGCATGATGTTCCTTTTTCCTCGGCGAGTTATTGAGAATACCGTGATCTCCCATCCAACGCATCGGACCTGGGGTGTCCGGTGAACGTCAACGCCGGACATGTGTGCCCGGAGTGGTTGCAGGGTTTCTGGTTCCGAGGCGACGCTTCTGATCTTAGCGCCTCGCGGCGGCGTTGACCAGCCAATATCGCGCAGAATTCTGTCGAATTTGCGCAATACACGGGGGCGACTACCGGGTGCGTACATGGGTGCGGTATCTGGCCGGGGTCATGCCGAGTTGTTTGTGAAGCACCACGCCCAAGTAGCTGGCACTGCCGAATCCCGAGCCTTCGGCCACGTCGGGCATGGGCAAATCGGTTTCCAGTAACAAACGCTTGGCCCGCTCGAGGTGGGCCCGCTGAATCTCCGCGTGGATCGACCGCCCGAGTGTCTGCTGAAAACGGATCTCCAGAGCGCGGCGGGAAAGTCCGGTGATCTTTACGGCGTCGGTCACCTGGATCGGCCGGTGGGCGTTGTCGTGGATGAATCGCAATGCGGCGGCCACGTCCAGGTCGGCCATGGCCACGACGTCGGTCGAACGGCGGGTAACCACGTGGAGTGGCTCGACAACGATCCGTTGCCGTTTTCCTCGGCGGCCGCACATCAGTCGATCGAGCAATTGGGCCGCTTCGTATCCGCCTCGTTCGGCGTTCATCGCCACGCTTGACAGGGGGGGGGCGGCGAGTTCGCACAACAGGGTGTCGTTGTCGACCCCGACGACGGCCACCTGCTCGGGTACGTCGAAACGGGCCGCTCGACAGGCCTCCAGAACCTCTCGCCCCCGATCGTCGTTGCAGGCCATCAGGCCGATGGGCGTGGGAAGTTCGGCAAGCCATTTGGCCATGATCGTCTGTTCGCTGCCCCATTCGCGGTCGCGTTTTCGACGCGGCGGCACGTACACGTTCGTCCGAAAACCAGCTTCGGCGATCCGTCGGCAGAAGCTCTCCTTGCGCCGCTTGGACCAGACGCGATCGGGAAGGCCGACGAAGGCGAAATGACCGAACCCCCGCTCCAGCAGATGCTCGGCCGCCATCCGCGCGGCCTGATAGGAGTCGGACGAGATTTCGCAAAGCTTCGAGAGCGGGTTGTCGCGCTTCCGTTGCCGGTCCGACAGATCGAGCGCCACGGCAGGCAGCCCGGTGGCCAGGATCGCCCGGGCCACCTTGGGCGTTTCGATCCGGGCGATGATGCCCGTACCGCCCCACTGCTCCATCTTAGGCAGCGCCTGCTCGAAATCTCCCGGCGTGACGTAAAACGCCCACGGCCCGTGCAGCCGCCCGTAGCGTACGATCCCCTGCAACAACGCCCGTCCGTAACCACGGGAAGTCTCGATCAACAGGGCAACTTTCGGCACGCCCGACATCGGGCAACTCCGCATTGGTTTGTGCTACTTCAAACGTCGTCCCCTCGATTCGATCATTCTACCTGCCGGGCGTTGCCGTGTGGAAGCGGTTCTGCGCAAAGTTTAGAAATTTATGCGCAATTCTGTGTAGACAGGCCCATTTTGCCCGGTCATACTC
>JABMRP010000845.1 GCA_013202535.1 Planctomycetota bacterium | reverse complement strand
GAGTCCTCCGGCGAAGGTGGTCAGATCCAGATCGGCAATCAACTCCCGATCGACGAAGATCCGCAGTTCGTCGTCATCCTGGTTGAATCCCACGGCAAAGTTGTGCCAGTCGTTGTCGTTGATTCCCAAGGTGCCGGGAGCAAGGGCCCAGGTCTCCTGGGAGCCGTTGAAGAGCCCGACGGCTCCCAGGCCGGAAGTGTCGCGGCGGAAGAACACACTTAGGCTGTCGGCGGTGAAAATGCTCGTCCCCGGGGCGGGCATGCTGCTGATGTCCAGCCGGTCGCTGGGCAGGATGGCGTCGACCGAGACGATGTAGTCGGTCCTCAGGCCGTAGGCAAAGCTGAAATCGCCGCCGCCCGACTGGGCAAACCCTGTCGCGGCGCCGGCGTTGCCACCCGCTGCGCCCAACAACGGCGGATTGGTCGAACTGCCGGGCGTGTTGAAGCTGAAGGTGCTCTGCGGCGTCCAGGTGGCCGGCGGGTTGCCGAAGTTGGCCGTTTCCACGTTGTATCCGCCGGCGGAGTTATTGTTGTACAGCCCATCCGGCCGTGTCGGGGGATTGATGGTAAACGTATCCTCGTAGTCCACCATGAGCGCCGAAAGCGTCTCCGGGGGTGCCAGCGAAGAGCCCACCTGGAAGTTGTCGGACCAAGTGCGGTCGGTGCCACTGCCTCCGATGCTCACCGCCCGGTTGGAAGGCGCATAGCTGCCAAACGCGCCGCCGGCGACGGTATCCAGGTCGATCGTGCCGCGAGCCGTCCCGTCGACAAAGACCTCCAACTCCCGCTGAATCTGGTTGAACCGCACGGCGTAGTTGTGCCACTCGCCGGACGATGCAATTCCGGAGGTTAGTCCGCTGTCGCGTTCACCAATACCCGGGGCGTAAATCCCAATCTCGGGATACGACGGATGATCGGTGGTACGGAAGAAGACCGAAAGGCCGCCTGCCGAACCGATCGTGTTGCGGGCGGAGCCGGCAGTGATATCCACCCGGTCGGTGGTCTGAATGAAGTCGGTCTGCACGACGAAGTCGTGCCGCAGTCCGTATTCGATACCCCAGTCAGCGCCCCCGCCGCGTTGCGTGAAACCGGTGTCCGATCCGGTGCCACTTGGGCCGGAGTAAGGCGAGGCGCCGGTAGCCCAAACGGCCGGATCGTAGGTCAGGGACCACATCCCGGAAGACCACGTCCGGGCCGGATTGCCATGGTTGTTTTCCATTAGCGTGGCCGGAGGGACATCCGGGGTGGCGCTGGCCACGCGCCCGGGGTTGCCGCCCTTGGCCGTGAGCGTGAACGAGTCGCTGTAGTCCAACGTGCCGATCACACTGGAACCGCCCACTACCACGCCGTGGGCCACCGGTGAACCGACCTGGAAGTTGTCGGACCAGCCGCGATCACCGCCGGCGTATCCGGTGCCGACCGCCGCATTGGACACTGTCAGACCGGCAAACGCGCCGCCGGCAACCGTGTCCAGGTCAACCGAGCCTCGCCACGCTTCATCCACGTAGAACGCCAACACCCTGGAGTCGAGGTTGAATCGCGTCGCGAAGTTGTGCCACTGTCCGGCGGTCGGAATCCCGGAGGTCAGGCCCGTGTTGTGTTCGCCGACGGTCGGGTTGAATAGCCCGATCTCCGGGTAGGAAGGATGACCGGTGTAGCGGAAGAAGACGGAGAGGTTGCCGGGATCGAAGATGTTGTTGCGGACCGCACCCACCGTCATGTCGACTCGATCGGTGGCCTGAACAAAGTCGGTCTGCACGACGAAGTCGTTCCGCATTCCGTACTCGATTCCCCAATCCGCCGGCGATCCGCCCCGTTGCGTCATGCCGGTCGCCGAGCCGGCTCCGCTGCCGCCCGGGTAGGGAGTACCGCCCGGGATAGCCCCGGCGTCGGCCGAGACGGACCACATGGCGTTGGTCCACACTTGGGCCGGATTGCCGTGGTTGTCTTCCACGTTGATCCCCGGCGCGCCAATCGGAAAGACATTGACCACGCGGCCCGAAATGCCCCCGTCGGCGGTGAGCGTAAACGAGTCGCTGGTGTCGAGCGGGCCGATCAACGTGGAATCGCCGACGGCCACTCCGGCAATTGCCCGATCGGGCAGTCCAACGAGTGCCAGCACAACAAGCGACCAATACAGAAGGATACGCGGTGCGTTCATGGTGCAATCTCCCAATCTCTCGAAATGGTGCTTCAGCAGGTCTAACAACGGCAAGCCCGCGATCGATGCGCTTCCAAAAGGAAGGAAACGTCGAGCCGGGTTTGACAACGGATTTCGGTATTCATGCCGGGACCACTCCCGGCCTGACCGTCGAGTTACTCTTGTTTGTCTTGGCTCTCCCTATTTACCGTGATTCGGCCTGTTGCGTTACGCAGGTGGCGCTGCATCGCGGCTTTGGCCCGGGGGCCGTCTCCCTGGCGCACGGCATCCAGGATATCCTCGTGCTCCAGGATGGCTCGATGACGCACCTCGACCTGATCGAGATATTGCAACTGGAGTTCCGCCAACAGGTCGGTGATCGAGGCCATGAACACGTGGAAGATGCTGTTGCCCGTGCTGCGTGCCAACTCCTGATGGAAGGCCATGTCGTGGCGGATGTAGACCGACCGGTCGGCAAGGTGCCTCCGCATTTCGCCGACGGCGTCTTCCAGTGCTTCGAGGTTCTTGTAGCTGCGGTTGTCCGCCGCAAGTTCGGCGACGCTCCCCTCAAGATGGATACGGGCCTCGAAGATGTGCTCAATATCGATATTCGCCTGGCTTCTCAACAGCGGCGACAGCATGCCGAAGGTCGTGGCCAGATCGAGGTGCTTGACGAAGAGGCCCTTGCCGTGCTTGGCCTCGACGATGCCCAGGCCCTTGAGCACGCACAGCGCTTCTCGAAGCGGCAAGCGGCTGGCGCCGGCCATCCGGACAAGCTCACGCTCCGACGGAAGCCGATCGCCGCCGCGAAGGCCGTTGGCGGCAATATACTGGATCAGTCCCTGGGTGATGGCCTCAACGACCGTGCGGTGTTCTCCAGAGCAGAGCGTTTGGGCAATAGCCACGATCCGGTATCCTCAACGGATATACTGATATGACCAGTTGCCCCGAGTATAACAGGCGGCAAACCCATGTCAACGAAAATTAGGCTACTTCCCCGAAAATTCCCGAAAATTCCCAAAACCCCCCGCCTTCGCCAGGAACGCAGGGAGAAGTGATTCGCGGATACGGAACGGCCAGATGCGGGCCGGGGCTTGGCACATCAACGCCGATCGCGGCACAAGACACCGGTTTTTTCTTGGCCCTGGGCCACCCGTTGTGCTAAACTAACGACCACGTCACGGGTATCACAAGAGCCTGACAACCCCTCAGGTATCTCAAGGGCCCGCCGCGGGACATCGCGCTCACGGCGGGCTCGTTTCGTTTCTTGTCATCCCGGCTTTCGTTTCCTTGCCAGGACGCAGACGATGAATATCACCGCCATGTCCGAGTGCTCCGATGCGGACTTCCCCTGCCCGGGCGACTTGGAGTCGGGGTATCAAGAAAGGGTTGCCGCGGGCCGGCGACGGATGAAAGACAGTTCGGCGGTGGTTGCCGCCTTGGCCCGGGACGTCCACGATACGCTGCCGGATATGTGCGCGCGGATCGAGCGGTTGGGGGCCATGTTTGCAGACTATCGAGTGGTCCTATTCGAGAACGATTCGAGCGACGGGACGTTGGGATACCTTTGGGCCTGGCAACAGGAGAACCCGGCGGTAACCATCCTGACCGATCAGTTTGGCACCGCCCGATGGCCGCAAGTCGCCGATCCGGCGCGGGGTGACCAAATGGCCGCGTATCGAAACGGCTACCTGCGGCATGCGGTCGAGCGATTTGCGGAGTTCGACTACCTGATCGTTCTCGACACCGATCTGGCCGGCGGCTTCAGCCGAGAGGGTGTGGCCAACACGTTGGGCCACGACGGTTGGGACATGGTCGGCTCCTACGGCATCCAAGTTCGTCCGTACGCCGGGCGTCAAGATTACCCCGTCTTCTTCGACGCCTGGGCCTATCGCGACGTGGGCCATCCGGAAGCTCACGACTACGGCGAACTGAATCCCCGCATCTATCGCCGCGGTCAACCACTGCTGCCGCTCTGGTCGTGTTTCGGCGGGCTGGCCGTCTATCGGATGGAAGCCCTGCGCGCCGGTTGCCGTTACGAAGGCGGCGATTGCGAGCACGTCATGCTCCACCGGCGGATGCGCCGCCGCGGCTTCGGCCGGCTCTTTATGAATCCGAGCCAGATGGTGTGGTATACGCCCCGTTCGCCGTCGCACTCGGCCACGACGTGACGTCGGCCGGCGTGGCGAGTTGACGATTCAATCCAATAGAGAAGGTTCGATAGCGGACGGGAAACGGAGGAAAGCCGTGCTGGAGCGCGATCCCACGAAAGAGTTGTCTCTGCGCGAGACTCACACCGACGCCCGCACCGCGATGAGCGATGGTCGCCTTGATCGTCCTGCCGGTGCCAGCCAGCCGGCCGTCCGAGTTGCATTTCACGGGTTCTGGGGTGGGTTCAATTTCAAACAGTTTGTGCGGATGTTCCGGCTTGTAGCGCCGGACTATGAGTTCGAGCCCAGCGATCATCCCGACGTGGTATTCACCAGCGTTTTCGCGCGCGACCGCGATGCGGGCAAGCGGCGATGGCCCAAGGCGGTTCAGGTGTTCTTCACCGGGGAGAATCGACGCCCCCCGTTGGCCGATTTCCACTATTGTATCAGTTTCTATCGTGACCTTGAAGATCCGCGACACTTGCGGATGCCGATCTTCGTTCCCGAATTAGGCGCCTGTGGTTACCGGATGAGTGACTTGGTCAAGAGCGGGCCCATCGGTGATGTTCCCTTTCGGCGACCGAGATTCTGCGCGTTCATTCAGCGGAATTGTGGAGTCCGCCTGCGCAATCAGTTTGTTGAGCGTTTGCAGGATTACAAACGCGTGGACTGCCCCGGACCCTGCATGAACAACATGTCGATTCATCTGCCGGGCATCAAATCCAAGATCGACTTCCTGAGGCAATACAAGTTCGCAGTCTGCTTCGAGAATACGACGACACGCGGCGACGAAGGCTATGTGACCGAGAAACTTCCCCATGCGATGCTCGCCGGGTGTATCCCGCTGTACGCAGGCGATCAACGCGTGGGCGAGGATTTCAATCCCCGAAGCTTCGTCAACCTAAACGACATCAGCACCGACGTGGATGCGATGGTCCGCCGAGTAATCGACATCGATCAGAATGACGGGCAATGTCAAGCCATCGCGGAAGAACCGTGGTTCGTCGACAACCGCGTGCCCGAGCATTTTGATGAAACCCGGATGCAGCCATTTTTCCGTCAAGTGATGGCCCATGCGTTGAGGAATCGCGATCGAAGCCACCGCCCATGATTCAGCCTCCACCAATCCCATGCCATCCTTGTTGGACGTTTTGAATCGCTATGACTATGACAACAAGCGAGATCGGTGCAATGACCAAGGCGAATTGGGATGATTACGAAGGTCGCGTGCGGGAGGTGGTTTCCGATCCCAGTAATGAGCGGATTCCTCGGGGTCCTGATGCGGGAACCGTTGAAGGCGAGTTTCTGGTCATGCACAACGGGCTGAGAGTCGCCCGGATGTCCGGCTATTGGGACATGGTGCTAACGGCCAACCGCGGAGTACACGAACCACAGGAGGAAGTTGTGTTTCGGGAGGTCCTGAAAGACGTTCCGGAGGGTGGGACCATGATCGAGCTAGGCGCCTATTGGGCCTTCTATTCGATGTGGTTCGCCAAGGAGGTGAAAGACGCCCGCTGCTACATGATCGAACCGGATGAGGCGAATCGGAGATTGGGCCAGCGGAACTTCGCGGCCAATGGGCTGGTGGGAAAGTTTTTCGACGGGGATGTCCGTCCCGGCGGCTTTCGTCTCGATCGATTCATGGCCAGGAACGAGATCGACTTTGCGACTATCGTGCATGCCGACATCCAGGGAGCTGAGCGATGCCTGCTGGAAGACTCCAGCGATCTGTTAGAATCGAGTCGAGTTGGCCAGTTCTTCATTTCCACGCACTCACAGAAGTTGCACTGCGTCTGCCAACGCATTTTCGAGGAACACGGTTACCTGATTCTCGCGTCGGCGGACTTCGATGATGGTACATATTGCCATGACGGCGTCCTGGTTTCCCGCGCGCCGAACATCGGCGGCATTGAGCCAATAGAGCTTCCCTTGAGAGTTCAGGGGAGAGGCCGTGATCGTTGAAGGTAAAGGCACGAAGACGAGGGATAGTCTCGCGAAGGCGTGTGGCCGTTGGGGCATGTAACAAACCTTACGTTGTGCGGAAATGAAATGACCAAGGTCTTTGTCTCAGGCGTTTTCGACATGCTTCACGCCGGGCACGTGGAGTTCCTGCGCCGCGCTGCGGAACATGGCGATCTGTACATCTCCGTCGGTTCCGACAAAACCGTCTGTGATCTCAAGGGCCGCCGCCCCGTCTACTCGCAACGGGAACGGTTGCTCTTGGTGCAGTCGTTGAAGTACGTCAATAGGGCGTTTATAGCGTCGGGTACGGGAAGATGCGACTTCGAGGCGGAGTTGAATACAATTAAGCCCGATCTGCTCTTGGTAAACCATGATGGCGACACGCCCCAGAAACGGGCGTTGTGTGACCGACTGGGAATCGACTATCGCGTTCTGGAT
>JABMRP010000844.1 GCA_013202535.1 Planctomycetota bacterium | reverse complement strand
CCGACGAACTGACCAACACGGGCCAAATGATGGGCACGCTGGACTACATGGCCCCCGAACAGGGCAGCGATAGCCATCAGGTCGACATCCGCGCCGACATCTACTCACTCGGCGCCACCCTCTACAAACTCCTCACCGGCCGCACACCCTTCGGCGGCGCCGAGTACGACACGCCGGTGAAGAAGATGATGGCCCTGGCCACCGAGGATCCCGAGCCGATCGACTCGCTCCGCCCCGAAATCCCCGCCGCACTTGCCGCGGTGGTCCACCGCATGTTGGCCAAGGATCCCGACGACCGTTTCGCCACGCCCGCCGAAGTCGCCGAGGCCCTGGGAGAAGGGTCGGGGGTGATGGCCGCTACCAACGCGGGCCTCGCCGACCTCATCACCCGTGCCCTCAAGGACCCCCAACCGACAACCGACACCACCCAACGCTCCACCGGCACGGCGCCCCACGCCAGTTCCGCGCTGCACGGCACATCGCCCACGGCGACGCCCGCGCCGATCACCGCAACTCCACCCCGTCGCCGCATCCCCTGGAAACCGCTGATCGCCGCCGCCGGGCTTGCCGGGATCATCCTACTGGGCGTGTTGCTTTCCCTCCCAACCAAACACGGCACGCTGATCGTCCAGATCGACGACCCGAACATCGAGGCGAAGATCACCGACGGCGGGCTGACGATCACGGACCTCGACTCCGGCCGCACCTACACGGTCGAACCCGAGGAAACCCGCTTGCCCACCGGCAAGTACGGCCTAATCGTCCGCGACGACGCCGGCCTGCAAGTCGACACGCCGGAGTTCACGTTGCGCCGCGACGGAAAGGTGACCGTGCGGGTCTTTCTCAAAGCGGAAAGGGGAAAGCCGAAAGCGGAAGACGCGCCGGGGACGATCGAGATCGGGCCGCGGGTAGCAGTTGGAGAACCGCTAAGCCGCACGGCCATGGTGACCCGACCGGGAGGCGTCGGGGGCTGGACCATCGAGACGATCGAGCCGCGGGGTGCGGTGCATGACGTGGCGTTTAGCCCGGACGGATGGCTGGCCGGGGCCGGTGACGACGGCGTGGTGCGGCTCTGGGAGCCGAAGCTGGGCAACTTGGTGCGGGCATTTGTCGGCCACGACGAACCCGTCCGCGATCTCGCCTGGTCGCCCGGCGGCAAGATCCTGGCCAGCGCCAGCGACGACGGAACCGTTCGTCTCTGGGACGCCGAATCGGGAGCCATCCTGCATGTCCTCCCGGAGCAGGTTTACTGGCTCGGTGAAGGGTTCGAACCGCTGCAATGGTCGCCCGACGGAACCACCCTGGCCACAAGGGCCAAGGACCGGGTGAACCTTTGGGACACACGATCGGGGAACGCTCGTCGGTCCCTCAAAGGGAGCGACGAGCAAGTCCGTTGGATGGCTTGGTCTCCCAACGGCGAACGGATGGCCATCGGCTCACGAGACGAGATTCTGCGGATCTGGGATCCGGTAACCGGAAAGCAGATCCACGCGCTCCTGGGCCATAAGGGAGGAATCGGCTGCGTGGTCTGGTCGCCCGATGGTCGACTGCTGGCCACCGCCGCCGCCCCCTGGCCCCGGCACGACAACGGCAAGGAGTTTGTCCGTGTTTGGGAGGCCGATTCCGGCATGCTCCAGCGTACTCTTGAGACGGATGAAGAGGGAGTCTCGCATCTCGCCTGGTCGCCCGACGGCAAGATGCTCGCTGCCGCCAGAGAAGGAAGGCATATGGTGCTTTGGGACTTGGCTTCCGGCAAGATGTGCAAATCAGACGGCCTTGGTAGTAGCAGAGCTCGTGTCTCCTGGTCGCCCGACGGCAGCAGATTGCTCTGGAGAGGCGTTCAATTTCTGCACATACTTGATGTCACATCCGACATAGTCGAGAAATCACCGGACTCGCTGAAGAACGTTCCGAGTATGCCGGTCCCGGGCGTGTCGGGGCATTCGAGGTTCGAATGGTCACCAGATGGAACGCTTGTGGCCGCGGTTACTGCTACCGCTTCGGATGATCAAGTGATCAAGATCTTGGACGTTGCGTCAAACGTGCAGTTGCATGGCATCCGCACACTACTGACCATTCCTAAGCCGTTTTGGTCACCGGATGGAACTGCGTTGGCGGGTGCGCAGTGTATCTACACGGTGGTATCGGATGCTGTGGTATGGGGTAGTCCGGTCAAGGAAGGCTTTACCATGTTGAACCACGTTGAAGCTAGCGGCAGCGACGCCATCGCGTGGTCACCGGACGGCAATCGGCTGGCATTAGACAGCGGAGTAGGCCTGGAGATCTGGGATGTGCATCAAGCCAAGTTGCTGCGTCGGTGCGGGCTGGGCTTGCCCAGTAGCGCACTCGCATGGTCGCCCGATGGGAAGAAACTGGCCGGCAGATCGAGCGGCTGCTGGTACGTCTCCAACGTAGATGACGACCCCTTGGCCCCAGTCCTCCTAGGTAGGACAGGCGCTCTTGACTGGTCGCCCGACGCGAAATATCTAGCCATGTGCGATGATCGTGCTTTAGTCCTCTGGGAGGCGGAAAGCGGGCAGAAACAATGGAACCGCGAGATCGATTTGCCCGAGTACAGTGGGCGCGTCCACGACCTGCTCTGGCGGGCCGACAGCAAACGAATTGCCATCCGCCGAGATTACGATATTCTGACGTTTGACGTCGAATCCGGCGAGTTCATGCACAGACTATCGGATACGAATCCAAGGTGTCTGTTGGCTTTCTTGGCGGACGGCAACGTTGTCGTTTTCATCGACTCCGAGCGGATGTTGGTCCACGCCGATTGCGCCACGGGTAAGATACTTCACCGAGTCGAGGTGCCGACGACCAACGGTGCGCTGTCGCCCGACGGGAAAATCGTTGCCTGTGGCCATACAAACACCTTATGTCTCGTCTCCGCCGAAGACGGGAAACCTCTGGGAACGCTCGTGGCTCTGCGAGACGGGCAGGGGCTCAAGATCCGCCCCGATGGTCACTGGCGCGGCACGTCCATGGCCGGACAGTACCTGGTCTACGTCGTGCAAACCGCCGCCGGCCAAGAGACGCTTTCCGCCGAGGAGTTCGAGGAGAAGTACGGCTGGAAGAACGATCCGGAGAAGGTCTCCATGACCGTGGAAAGTGGGAAGCTGAGAGCGGAATAGGGGTGGGTGCGAGCGCTGAACCGAGATCCACGCCCCCGCCCTTGCAGCCCGTGGGGCGTAGTGGAGGGCATGACGACTACCCTCTCGCACGACCCGGGGGATGCAACCCCCGGGCGTGGTTGGGTTATTGGCCGCGGGCGACCGGCTTCAGCCGTAGCGTGCGCAGATCGAGCATGCTTTGCCAGATCGGGCCGGCGCTGCGGAATACCAAGCGGTGCGTGCCGGGCGGTAGGGTGATTTGCCCTGCCTGCTGCTGCGTGTAAACGTCCCAGGAGCCCGTGCCGGGGACGTCGCCGGTGAGCGAGACACCCGACGCTTGGAGTAGGAACCGGTTGCGGCCCGACGGGTAGGGCGACGCACAGTCGAGTTCCACTTCGTATGTCCCCGATGCGGCGACCTCGATCGACCAGACGGCGTACGCTTCGGTGTGGCTCCAGTAGCCGAGGTTCTTGTACTTGGGCTCGAAGACGATCGCCGGACCGTAAATCTCCGCGGCGGCGGCGGAAAGTTGCAGCGTGCCGTCGGCACCGGGACGAATCAACTCGGGCCGATTGCCGGGAAACTCCTTGCGCGGCGGGCCCGTGCCGCCGATGAAGGCCACCAGATCGGCCATCTGGCGGTGCGTGATCTTGCCCTCCAGGCCCTCGGGCATGTGCGAGCGGGCGTTGCTGACCAGCTCGTCCAGATCGCGCCGCAACACGACGTGGGCCTTGCCCTTGCTGTCGACCAGCGTGACGCTGCTGCTGGTCTCCTCGGTAATCATGCCCGAGAGGGTCAGGCCGGCGGCGGTGATGGCCGTGTACTCGATGAACCGGTCTTCCACCGCCCGGTTGGGATCGAAGGTGGCGACGATCAGCGCCGCGGCCGACTTGTCGACCAGGGTCCGCAGATCGGGTCCCACGTCGGTACCCACGTCGGCCAGCTTGTGGCAGTCGGCGCAGGTCGCGTCGGTGAAAGCCGCCTTGCCGCGCTCGACATCGCCGGCCATGGTCTCGACCGGTTTGTAGGTCTCGATCACCCGGGCGATCGATTCCTTGGTGGTGGCCGCGCCGAAGAGTTTCTCGGCCCGGGCGCGAATGCCCTCGTCGCGATGATGCCGCAACGCCTCGCGGCGGGTCACGTCGACGGCCAGCCGCACCTCGTCGCGCGCCGCGGCCACGTCGAGCAGCGCCGTAGTCCAATGCGGGCGGCCCAGCAGCACGTCGAGCATCGCCGCGTGAACCTTTGACCCGACCCCCGGCCAGGCTTCGAATACCAACTCGGGCACATCGGCCGCGGACAATCGACGCATCGTTTCCACGGCGGCAAGCTGCAATTCCAGCGGCGTTTGCGGAACCAGCAATTCGACGAGCGTATCGAGATCGGCGCCCGATCGCTGGCCCCGGCGCCCGAGGATGCCCACGGCCGCCACGCGATCGGCTATCGGTGCGCGGTCGTCGGCGACCAACTCGCCGGCGGCGGCCAGCAGGACGTCGGTGCGTGCCAGGGCCGCTTGGAGTTCCTCGCTGGCACCACTGGTGAGCTGGGCCAATGAGAGGCGGCGACCATCGAGCCCGTCGAGCAATCGGGCCATGGCCACGAACTGCCATCGGGCGTAACCCCCGGTCGGCTTGGCGGCGACCTTTTCTAGCGCCGCGGCGATCGCCCGTTGATCCTTCATCGCCACGGCCAGATTCAACAGCGTGCCGATCAGCTCGACCCGGCGCTGCGCCTCTTCGGTATCGGCCAGCACTTCGCCGATCATCGGCCCCAGATGAGACGCGGAAGCCGAACTCATCACCGCGGCCGTGATATACGGGTCGTCGACATTTCGCACGGCCAATTGTCCCAATGCGCTGCCGGCTCGCGGGTCGTTCCAATAGCCCAAACTGTAGCCCAGTTGCATACGGACCGGCGCGTCGGGATCCTCCAGCAACCGCAGCACGGCCGGGCCGAGTTGAGCATGGGCGTCGAGCAGCGGTTCGCTCAACCGGATCGCGTGGCGCCGCACGCCGGGATGCTCGTCGACCAGCCCTTGGGCGACAACCTCCGGACGCAACGCACCGAGCCCCTGGAGCGTGCATAGCGCGTGCAATCGGGTCAGCGGGCGGGGGCAGGTCGTGGCCGTCTTCTCCAACGGTTCGACGGCCGCGCGATCGGCGCGCCAGAGGAGCATCTGCTGGGCCATGTCGCGTTGCCAACCGCTGGGGCTATCCAGGGCCGCCACCAGCCCGGCCGTATCGAGCTGGTCCAATCGCGGGATGGGCCGCGGCCGATTGTGTACGGGAAACACCCGATAGATTCGCCCTCGATCGTGACCTTCGCGCAGGTCGAGCGTCTTCTCCAACGCGTCGTCGATCCACTCGGGATGCTCGATGACGAAGCGATACATGTCGCACACGTAAAGCGCCCCGTCGGGACCGGTGCGCAATGTGGTGGGGCGAAACCAGGGATCGGTCGAAGCGAGAAACTCCGAATGCTGTTCGTCCTCGGCTCGCCGGCCGCGAAACGACACGCCCTCGGGCTCGACGATCATCCGGTGGACCGTGTTGTAGACGGCGTCGCTGACGAATAGATTGCCGGTGAAATCGGGCCCGAACAACTCGTCGCGGTAGATCATCGCACTGCAGATACACGTCCATTGCCCCGGCTGGTCCTCGGGCGGAGTCGGTTGGTCGTAGAAGCAATGGGTGACGACCCGGCCGATGGGAAAGCAGTCGCGGGCGCCGATCAGATCGCGCCGCGCGCTGGGCGGCGCGTAGTGGGGATTGCGGCGGAGATAGTGATCGGCCAGCACGTAATGCCATCCGGGATTCGGGTTGTTGCATCCGAACCAGTTACCCCAGTCGTCGCGATTGCGGCCGTGTTGCGTACGGCCGGCTTGCACGTCGAGCAGCCCCTCGTCGGGTCGCATACGCAGATCGCGGCCGCTTATGTCGAGCTTCTGGCCCGTCTTTTCCGAGCGGATCACGCCGTTGCTGTCGCCGTTGGCCAGATAGACCCAGTTGTCGAGCCCCCAGCGGAGATGGTTGACCCGGTGCTGTTGATTCCCCTGGCCAAACCCGGAGAAGATCGTTTGCCGCCGGTCGGCCCGGCCGTCGCCGTCGGTGTCTTCGGCATAGAAAACTTCCGGTGCCGCCGCGACCAGGACGCCGCCTCGCCAGGGCATGACGCTGGTGGGATAGGGGACCGGTTCGAGAAACACGGTCGACCGATCGTAGCGGCCGTCGCCGTCGGTATCTTCGAGCCATCGCACGCGGCCGCCAATTTGGCCCTTGTCGTCGAGCCCCAAGGGATAATCGGCCATTTCCACGACCCACATCTTGCCGTCGGGGCCCCAAGCCACGTCGACCGGGTCCATCACCAGCGGCTCGGCGGCGGCCAATTCGACGGTAAACCCGGGCCGCGGTTGCATCGAGCCCAGCGAACTCTCGGGCGAGCGGGCCGGCGGGTCCTTGCGCACATCGAGCAGATCGGTGAAGCGGCGGACGTCGACCTGATGCGGCAGCGTCGCGCCCGTGTCCTCGTTTTGCACCCACATCCGCCGCTGCTTGAACCAGGCCCCGTTGTCGGTGCCATCGGCGCGAACGATCATCGGCAGTGCGCCTGCGTCGCTGCGCGGACCGGCGAGTACCCGTTGCGACCAGCCTTCGGCCATCGACGTGAACAGGTACAGCGCGTATCGTTCGGCGTTGGAAAAGACGACGTCGGCCCGGCCGTCTTCGTCGACGTCGACCAGTCGGAGCCCCGCATCGCGGCCCCGGGCGTCGACGAACGTAACACCCTCGGGCAGCGCAAAGGACAGCTTCTTCCAGCGGCGGTCGGTTTCGGACCACTGAAACACGGCCCGCTGCTTGGGATTTCCGACGATCGCTTCGCACACACCGTCGCCGTCCAGATCGCGAAGCCGGAGTCCCTGGTCGTGGCCGTCGAGTTCCAATCCGGTAAGCCCCTGGGGATCGGCCACCCACTGTTGTCCGTCGAAGTGCCACGCGCCGGCGATCTTCTCATTGCGTACCAAAATGCTGGCATAACCGTTGCTTTGCAGCACGCCGAACTGCACGCCCGTGCTCTGCCGAGCCCCTTGATCGTCGACGGCCATCAGCGACACGGGGAAATCGGAAACCTGCCAGCGCTGCTGTTCGGGCAGCCAAAGCCGGGTTTGGCGAACCGACACGTTGCCGATCACCACGTCGAGATGGCCGTCGTTGTCGAGATCCAGCAGCCGCACGCCGTTGTCGCCTCCGTCGGTCGCGCGGAGCGGATGCCCGTCGAGCAGGTTTTTGTTGACCCGGTCCAGCACTTCGCGGAAATTCAGAAACAGCACCTTCCGGCCGTGGGTTTTGACGGCGTGGTCGATCACTTCGATGATCTGATCGTTGCGGATCCAGTTGTGGGGATGAAAGCAGATCGAGAAGGCGCCCCGCTTGATAACCGCCGCGTCGAGGGCCACCTTGAAATCGCGCACCGTCGTCGGGTTGCAGGTTCCGTGCAAGTGCTGGGCGTCCCAATCGCTGGGCATGACCGTGGGAAACTGCCAGCAAAGCCGGCCGACGACGAACGGGTAGGGATAGTCTTCGACCCAATTGCAGAACTTCCGATCGGCCGGCACGTACTTTAAGAACCGCTGCCGCCGCTCTTCGTCCAGCCCGATCTCCGGCGGCAACTCCGGGTCGTTGGACGTCAGCAGCATGAACACCGACGAATCGATCGAAAGGAAGTTCCCACCGGGCGTGGTCTTGTTGAACACCTCGGCGAAGAACCGCGGGCTGACCGAGTTCATCGAATCGCAGCAGGGCATCCGATAGGCAACCGGCCGGGCACCGGGGATCGACGCGAGGTTGTCGATCGACTCGTCGTACGTCGCCTTCGCCTTGGCCAGCCCGCCGGTTTGTAGACAAGGGCACGGATGGGCCACCGTGTGAGCTTCCAGATTCACACCCTCGGCGAACCACCGCTTCAGGATCGGATCGTCGGGGCCGACCTCGTTGGTCATGATGCTGACCGGCGCGCGGCCGTCGATCTTCTTCAGCCGCTGGAAGATCGGGCGGAGGAACGTTTCGTACTTGGCCGTGTCACGAAGATCGTCGATGGCCAACACGACAACCGCCTCGACGCCCTCCTGGCCGACCCACTGCGGCGTGGTCAACTTGGCCGTATCGCGATTTACCCAGTAGGGATTGTGCTGATCGTCGAGATAGGTCAGGCGGTTGCCTGTGTCGGCCGCATGCAGCAGCGGCGCAAGCAACAACATGGCAGCCGCGGTGACGATAGTCTTCGACATGGAAACGATCCTTCGGTGGCCAGAGGGACGGGGTTGCGTTCCCAATCATACCGTAGCGACCCTTGCTCGGGCAACGTTGCGGGGCGTTCCTCGGCTTGGAATTCATCCTGAGAACGGGTAGGATCTAGACATGAGCCGACCGGAGAATCCCATCGCCGCGATGGTTGCCCTGAACGTCGTTGCCAGCAGTTTCACGTCGGTTGTCGTGTTGACAAGTCGCGGCGGCGCTCTCGCCGCGATCATGGGGGCGTCTACCATTCTCACCCAAAGCACCCTTTTGGCGACCTGGGCGAGTCTGGGAGGCAGACCGGCGCCATGGCGTCTGCTGGGCGTGGGCCTCGCGCTGGGACTCCTGATCGGACCAACACCGCCTGCATCGCGCGAGGCGTTGCCGATTTGGTCCCTGTTGATGATGTTTCTGCTGGGGACTGTCGCCACTGGCCTGACGCTGCTGCTTCTCCGGCTGCTGGGGCTGGGACTGGTAAACTGCCCCGACGAGCCAGTTCGCTTGGCACCGCGCCGGCTGCAATTCTCCTTGGGACTGCTGTTTGAGTGGACAACGGCGACGGCCGTGGTGATGGGCGTCTGTGCCTATGTGCCGCGCGAGTTCTTTGCTGAGTTCGCGGTGTGGCGTTCGCTGTCCGGCATTCTGCTCGTGTGGTTTGCCGCGAGTTCCGTCGCCTTGGGTGCGCTCTGCGTTTCCTTGTGGGCGGCTCGGCTGGGGGCACGCATTGCGACACTTTTTGTCATCCAGGGGACGGCGATCACGGTAGTCGCGGTGGTGATCGACAACCCCGACGCAATCCGCGAGGGCATCATTCCCTGCTTTCTCGTCTCCACCGCCTGGCTGGTCGGCTCCCTCTGGTTTGTCCGCATCGCCGGCTACCGGCTGGTGTGGCGGCGGATGCCTGTACGGAGCCTCGACAGTTGACCCGGGCTCTGGCGGTAGTCACAATCGGGGATAGTAGCCATCTCGCTCCGCGAGATGTAGCTTTTGCGGATTGAGGAGGTTTGGCCACCTCTCGTGGCGCGACGGGCTGCATCTCGCGGAGCGAGATGGCTACTATACGGGGCTAAACAACACCATTTTCGGGAGACCCTGATGAAACATCTCTGCCTCGCCGTCTGTTTCGCGATCGTCGTTTCGGCAACGTCTGCCGCCTGGGCCGAGGAGCCCGACCTGACCAAGGCCTTGCCCGAGGTCGTCGAGGATTGGCAGGACATGCGATTCGGCATGTTCAACTGCTGGGGGCCGGTGAGTTTGACCGGGCTGGAGATCGGCTGGTCGCGCGGAGCGCCGCGTGGCGGTGAGTTCCTCGTGCGCAAGGGGCAAGGTCCCACGCCGGTCGACGTCTACGACAATCTGTACAAGAAGTGGCAGCCCGATAAGTTCGACGCCAAGGCGTGGGTCCAGGTGGCCAAGGATGCCGGGATGAAGTATATGATCTTCCTGGTGAAACATCACGACGGGTTCTGCCTGTACGACTCGAAGCTGACCGAGTTCAAGAGTACCGGCGTGGAATCGGCCTGGAAGGTCGACGTGATGAAAGAGGTGGCCGACGCCTGCCACGAGGCCGATCTGAAGCTGATCATCTACTACTCGCAACCCGACTGGCATCATCCCGACTACCGCGCAAAGACCCACGCCCGATATATCGAGTATCTGCACGGCCAGGTCCGCGAGCTGTTGACCAACTACGGCCGCATCGACGGCTTCTGGTTCGATCTGGGCGGAAAGCCGGAAGACTGGGATTCGGTGAAGCTGTTCACCATGATGCGCACGCTCCAACCCCACTTGATCATCAACAACCGCTGCGGATTGCCGGGCGATTTCGACACGCCCGAGCAGCGGCTGGGCGGGTTCCAACTCGAGCGACCCTGGGAAACGTGCATGACCCTGGGCACGCAATGGTCGTGGAAACCCGACGACCGGGTCAAGTCGCTCAAGGAGTGTATCGACGTGCTGGTCACCTGCGCCGGCCGCAACGGAAATTTGGCCCTCAACACGGGTCCCATGCCCAACGGACAAATCGAATCCCGCCAGATCGAGCGGTTCCGGCAAATCGGCCAGTGGCTCGGCAAGTACGGCGAGAGTATCCACGGGACGCGCGGCGGGCCGTTTTTCGGATCGGGTTGCCTGTGTACGCGAAAGGACAACACGATCTACGTACACATCCTGAAGTGGTCCAGCGACGAGGTGGTCCTGCCGCCGATCGACAAGAAGATCGTCTCCCACTCGCTGTTGACCGGCGGAACGGCCACCGTCGACCAGACCGACACGGGCGTAACGATCTCGGTTCCAACGGAGCATCGGCAGGAGTTGGACACGATCGTCGTGCTGAAGCTCGACGGGCCGGCCGCCGAAGTGGCGGTCGCCGCGGTCTCCTCGGGTTCGCTGGCGCGGGGCAGGAAGGCAACCGCCTCGAACGTCTTCGAGAACGATAAGACGTATGCTCCGGGCCACGCGGTCGACGACGACCCGAACACCCGCTGGGGTTGCGATTATGGAACCAAGTCGGCTTGGCTGGACGTCGACTTGGGCGAGGAGAAGACGTTCGATCGGGCGTGGATCAGCGAGCCGTACGATCGGGTCCAGAAATTCGAGTTGCAGGCCAAACGGGGCGACACGTGGGAGACGTTCCACAGCGGAACGACGATCGGCGAGGGGCTTTCGGTGAAGTTTGCTCCGACGGTGGCCCAACACGTGCGGCTGAATCTGCTGGAAACGACCGACGGCCCGTCGATCTGGGAGT
>JABMRP010000843.1 GCA_013202535.1 Planctomycetota bacterium | reverse complement strand
GGAGTAATGATGGGCGGCCAAGGCGGGGGCATGATGGGCGGCGGCATGGGCGGCATGGGTATGCAGCAGCGAGATACCGGCGAAGAGTTGGTCGACCTGATCCAAACCACCGTGGCACCCGATAGCTGGGAAGAAAACGGCGGACCGGGAAGCATCCGATTCTTCCGCACCAATTACTCCGTCATCATTCGGCAAACCGCAGAGAATCACGAAGAAATCGCCGACGTGCTCCGGCAACTGGGGCGAGTCAACCGGTAAGCCTCGCGCCCGATAGCACAAGAAACACGACCCCGTCCGCTTGGGCGGGGTTTTTTGATTGACCCAGCGGCCGCCCACGGAGTACTCCATGCACGCCGAGATCATCGCCATCGGTGATGAAATTACCAGCGGACAACTCCTCGATACCAACACCCAATGGCTCAGCCGGAGAATCGAGGACTTGGGGATCGCGGTGCCCTATCACACGGCGGTGGGCGATGATCTCGACGCGATGACCGGTGTCTTTCGTGCGGCGATCGGCCGGGCCGGCGTCGTCGTGATTACCGGCGGCTTGGGACCCACGGCCGACGACCTGACCCGACAGGCACTCGCCCGGGCGACCGGTTGCCCGCTGGCCCGGAAGCCCGAGGCGCTGGACCACATCCGCGCGATCTTCGTCCGGCTCGGCCGGCGGATGCCCCCGAGTAATGAAGTGCAGGCGATGTTTCCGGCCGGAAGCCGCATGATCGACAACCCCAACGGCACGGCACCCGGCATCGAGATGGAGATCGGCGACCAGGGTGAATCGCCCTGTAGGGTTTTCGCCCTGCCAGGCGTACCCGCCGAGATGAAGGAAATGTGGGATGCGAGCGTGGCCGGCGCTTTGCTCGCGGCGGGGGCGGGCAACGGCGTGATTCGGCATCGGGTGATCAAGTGTTTCGGAGGCGGAGAGAGTCAGGTCGAGGCCATGTTGCCCGATCTGATCCGCCGCGGACGCTCGCCGACCGTCGGCATCACCGCCAGCCAGGCGACGATCCTGCTGCGCATCACCGCCCAAGGAGCGACCGAGGCGGCATGTCAAGCGGCCATGGAACCGACGGTCGCCACGATCCGCCGCTGTCTCGGCCCGCTGGTGTTCGGCGAGGGAGACGACCAACTGCAAGACGCCCTGGTCGGTCCCTTGCGCAAAAGCGGCCGAACCTTGGCCACGACCGAATGGGGAACCGGCGGACTGGTGGCCCAATGGCTACATGCGGCCAAGGGCGCCGAGCCGTGTTATCGCGGTGGGTTGGTGACCGCCGACCGCATCGCCTTGGAGACAGCGCTGAACATTCCGCGAGATCTGGTCGACCGGCACACGGCCGGAAGCGCGGAAGTCACCGCCGCGGCGGCCCGCCGATGCCGCGAGATCTTCCAGTCCGATCTGGCGCTGGCCGTCGGCCCGTTTCCCGAGCCCGATCCCGACGCGTCCCGGCGCCAAGTGGTGCATGTTGCCCTGGCCGGACCGGAGGAAGTGACCGTCAAGCCGCTACGATTTGCCGGCCACCCGGCCCTGCTGCAAATATCCACAGCCAAACGGGCGTTGAATTTCGCCCGGCTGGAACTCGGTTTCGCCCCCGAAGTTTCCGGTTAGCAGCAGGCCACAATCGCCCGTTCGTAGCGATCCTGGCGCACTCCTCCCTTTCCCCGCGTGCCATCGGCTTCTAAAATATGGGGATGAAGGAACATTTTCTTACCGCATTGCCCGTGTTCAACGAGCGCCGGCACGTCGACGGCGTGCTCGCCGAGGTGCGGAAATATAGCCCCGACGTGCTCGTGGTCGACGACGGATCGACCGACGGCACAAGTGACGTGCTCGATCGCTGGCCGAATATCGGGCGAATTACGCATAACCACAACAGGGGGTACGGTGCGGCACTGCAGTCGGCTTTTCAGTATGCGGTCGAGGCCGGGTACGACGTCCTGGTGACTATCGATTGCGATGGCCAACATCAGCCGCAGCGAATTCCCGCCTTCGTCGAGGCCTGCCGAAAAGCCGACATCGTCTCGGGCAGCCGGTACCTGGAACCGCTCTCCGGCGATAGCCGACCGCCGGCGGATCGGCGCCACATCAACCGCGTCATCACCGACGAGTTGAACGAGCGTCTCGGGTTGCACTTGACCGACGCCTTCTGTGGATTCAAGGCATATCGCACGGCCGTGTTGGGCAGCCTGCGATGTATCGAGACCGGCTACGCGATGCCGCTGGAGGTTTGGGTTCGGGCGGCCGCGCTGGAACTGAAGATCATCGAGACGCCGGTCCCCTTGATCTACCTCGAAGAGAAGCGCTCGTTCGGCGGTGCGCTCGACGTGGCGGACACCCGGCTGGCCGTCTATCGGCAGGTGATCGACCGGGTCATGGTGCGCCGGTCACAAGCACGCCGGCCGTCCGCCGCCTGTTGCGAAGAAGGCATGGTATGACGACTGTGGACAGGTCCGTACAACGACGCCGCTTTGCCGTGCCGCGCGAAGATCGCGGGTCGCTCGCCGAACCGTCTCTGGACTCCGTCCCGCGGGTGCTGGCCGAGAACGCGTCTCGCCGCGATTTCGACTACGACGTACAGGGGTGTTCGCTGGATCAGCTCACTCAGTCGGCCCGGCAGGCGGTGGTGGCCGAGGCGACTCGCTACACCCGCGCGTATCGCGACGTCGAGCCGCCGGCGTCCGATGGCGGGCCGATCTTCATGGCCGGACATCAACCGGGGCTCTTTCACCCCGGTGTGTGGTTCAAGAATTATGCCCTGGACGCGCTGACCCGGCGTCACGGCGGCGTGGCGATCAATCTGGTGGTGGACAGCGACACGCTCAAAACACCCACGGCCGCGGTGCCCGGGGGAACGGTCGACGCGCCAACTCGGCGGGCGATCGCTTTCGATCGGTCGGAGGCGGCCCTGCCGTACGAAGAACGTCGCATTGCCGACCCGGCTTGCTTCGCCGGTTTCGCCGATCGGGTGATCGAGCAGATGGGCTCGCTGGTGCCGGAGCCGTCGATTGCCGATTACTGGCCGCTGGCCGTGCGGCGGATGCAGCAGACCGATAACTTGGGCGAGTGTCTGGCCCAATCGCGTCATCAGTGGGAAGGGCAATGGGGCTTGCAAACGCTGGAGATCCCGCAGAGCCGCGTTTGTCGCAGCGAACCGTTTCTCCGATTCGTGGCCCACCTGCTGGCCCAACTCCCCCGATTTCGCACGGCCCATAACGAGTCGCTGGCCGAGTATCGCCGCGCGCATCGCATTCGTGGCGGGGCGCATCCGGTCCCCGATCTGGCCGCCGAAGGCGACTACCTCGAAGCGCCTTTCTGGATCTGGACGACGGACGATCCTCGCCGCCGCCCCTTGTACGTCCGGCGACGCGGCCGGCGGCTCGTGCTCTCGGACCGCGACCGCCTGGAGCTTGAACTGCCGCTTCACGCCGACGGCGACGCGTCTCGGGCGGTCGACGTGCTGGCCGATCAGGCCGAGCGGGGCGTGAAAATCCGCTGCCGCGCGCTGATCACGACGTTGTGGAGCCGGCTGGTGCTGGGCGATCTTTTCATCCACGGAATCGGCGGTGCGAAATACGACCAGGTCACCGACGCGATCATCCGCCGCTTCTTCGAGATCGAGCCGCCGGAGTTTCTCGTCCTCTCGGCCACGATCCACCTGCCCGTCGGACGGTTGCCCGAACCGCTCGACGACCCCCGGGCGATCGACGGCCGGCTGCGCGAGTTGACCTGGAATCCGCAACGATTCGTCAACGGTTTCCGGGCCGAAGAGAACGGTTCGTGCGGGTCGCCGGCCCAGTGGATCGCGGCCAAGAAGCGATGGATCGACACACCGCAAACGCCGGCCAACGCGCGGACCCGCTTTCGGCGGATTCGGCGGATCAACGAAGACCTGCAACCGTGCGTTGCCGCGCTACGTGAGCAGTTTCAGAGCGAGCGCGACGAATCGAACCGCCTGCTCCAAGCCCGGCAGTTGCTCACCTGGCGCGAGTACGCCTTCTGTCTCTACCCGGGGGGTTTGCTCCACGAGTTCCTGGGCGGGTTGGTCGTCTGAGTTTAGCCCAGGCACTTGTGCCCGGTGTTGGGGG
>JABMRP010000842.1 GCA_013202535.1 Planctomycetota bacterium | reverse complement strand
CGACCTGCCGAGCATGTCGATCGGGTGTTTCCGCCCGGGGCCAATCCGCGGGCAGCGCGGCGGCCAGGATGGCGGCCAAGAGAGCTACATTCACCAAGCATCTCATCGTCGTGGTCCTCCTGTCGAGTCGCTTCCCGGCCGACAACATGCCGGCCGATTTTCGTTGTGTGAGGAAGACGGGCGTCGGTGGGAAGGATTGCGCGCGATTGATTGAATTACGTCCGGTTTCGGTTGCCCGAGGGTCGTGCCACGCCGGATTTCGTTCCTCGTCGCAATAGAAAGACTTGTCGTCAAACGAGTTATGCCGATCATCCGGTACAAGATGGAGGGTGGTGGTCATGTGAGGGAACCAGTCCGCTGCCCGTGACGTTGCTATAGATGATATCCAGCCGCCCCTACCGGTCTTCCACCGGCGTCATCGGAAACGGTTCTTTCAGCCGCAGATCGTCTTGGGCCGGTTCGATGGGAAACGGTTCTTTCACCCGCAAATCGGGTCCTGTTGGCTCCTCGGGCGGTTCTTCGGTGGACAGCTCGACTCCGGCTGGCTCGATCGCCGGCTCTTCTATGGGCGGTTCGGTTTCAGCGGGCTCTACGGCCGGTTCTTCGGTGGGCAATTCGATTCCGGCGGGTTCTACCTGCGGCTCTTCCTCGATCGGCTCGGGTTTGGCGGGCTGCTCGGCCGGCTCCTTCACGGCCGGATCTTCGGCGGGCAGCATCAACGATGCCGGTTCCTTCAGCAGCAGATCGTCTTGGGCAGCGGGCACGTCGCTCGGGTGATCGGCCGGCGTCGGCTCCTGGTAGGTGGCGAAAATGAGCGTCAGCACGACGACCATCGTCAGAAACATCAGTCCGCCGGTCGTGAGAATCACCTTCATCCAGCGGGGAGTACTATCCGCGACGGATCGAGAGGTGCCCGTCGATTCTTCCCCGGCCAGATCCAAGGCGGCCAGCGCCTGGCGAAAGTCGGCGACCGTCGCATATCGCTGTTGGGGGTCTTCCTCCAGGGCTCGCAACAGGACCGGAGCCAGCGGTTCGGGAATCCGATCGGCGTGGATCACCCGCGGGGGCTGGCCGGTGATCGCTTGATAGAACGTTGCGGCCAGCGACCAAATATCGCTCCGGGCGTCGGCCTGCCGCGGGTCGGCCATCTGTTCGGGGGCCATAAACTGGAGCGTACCCAGCACGGCCCCGGCCTGGGTCTGATCGCCGGGGCCGGTTTCCAGCCGCGCCAGCCCAAAGTCGCCCAGCTTGGGGATCCCCTCGGGAGTCACCAGGATATTGGCCGGCTTGATGTCGCGGTGGACGATCCCCGCCTCGTGTGCCGCGCTCAGCGCATCGCAGACGGGCAGAAACAACTTCTGCGCCATCGCCGGCGTCAGGGGTCCTTCTTCGTGTAGCCACTCCGCGAGGCTGTATCCGTCGACCAGTTCCATGACCAGAAACGGCCAGTCGGCGTCGACGTCGTATATCTGAACGATGTGAGGATGGTTCACCTGGGCAATGGCTTGGGCTTCTCGCAGGAAGCGGTCGACGGAGCCGCTTGAGTGGTGGTTTCCGCGCAGCAGCTTGACCGCCACCGATCGATGCAAATCCCGGTCCACGGCCCGCCACACCTGGCCCATCCCACCGGATCCCAGCTTTTCCTCCAAGACGTACCGCTGGCGGAGGACGTCCCCGGGAGAACCACCCACATCGGGGGCAGAAGCCGCGGGTGTATCTTCCCATCCTTGCGGGGGTGGAGTGGCCCCGTCGCCGATCGTCTTTTCGGCTCCGATACTGCGCTGGGCGGGCGTTTTCTTCCGCTGATCGTTCTGCTTTCCCATGAGACCGCCCTTGCCTTGTTCGAGGGGAAAAGGGGTCAGGACCCTTTTGTGCGAAGCACCCTTCGGGCCTTGCAGGCAAAAGGGTCCTGACCCCTTTTCCCCCTCTAATTCTGCCGCCATTAGGGGGTCGCTGTCAATGGTCCCTCGCCACTGCGTCGATCCCTCCGGCGCATGAAGGCGGGAGGCCCCGGAGGACCTCCCGCTGCTCAAATTCTCGGGATAACGGGGACGTGATGATGCGAGTTGCTCCCTCCAGGACACGTCAGGAAGACCCATCTCGGGGGCGATCGTTGCGCGGGCGAACCGGATTTCCCAAGAAAAATCGAGAACCGCCGCCGGTGTGTGTCCGAAATCACCGCCCAATGGTGATGGAATAAGTAGCGGACAGCGCTCGACCAGTGGCAGGCCGGAAGCGGAACCCGCGAAAAGGGGCAGTGACTTGTCGACCCACGACGGGGCTCTGACTGGCGAGGCACGGGAATGAACGAAGCACGCAACGCGGAACGGTTCGAGTCGGATCGCTGTTGGCTCGAAAATCAACCGGGAATGCAGCCTTGGGACCATGGGTGCGACGGCCTCGAGGCGACGCTTGAGCGGCTGCTGGAAGAATACGCCGCAGCGCTGCACGATCGACCGGTGACACGCGACCATCCTCGGTATCTCCGCTACATCGGCGCCCTGTGGCAATGCTTGCGGCATCACTGGAAAACGGCCTGCGATGCCCACGCCCGACCGGTCGGCTGCGGTGAGGTGGTCGAGCATCTTCGCGGGGGCCGGGGGTTTCGGCGGGGGAAGCAGTTGGGAGGAAACCCACTGCGCGACGTGATCCTGGCCCAGGCCGTGTTGACCGAAACGGAAGAGAACAAAGCCCGGGCGTCCACCCGACGCCGTAACGGCAACGGCGGGCACGCCGAGCGGGCATCCAATCTCTTTGCCGCCGAGTTTTACGACTTCGCCGTTCGCCAGGCGGGCACGATCCACGCTTCCTTGGCACGTCGGCCGGAGGTCTGGTGGGGGACGTTCCTGGCCGACCTGTGGGGCTATCGAAAGAACGGGCGCGGCAAACTCAACGGCTTTAAGGGAATGTGCGGCCTGAAGTACTGGCTGGGCACCGTCGTGAAAAACTTCGCCCGAAATCTCATGCGTTCCAGAAATGCGGCGGCCGGCAACTGCATCCCCTGGGATGATGCGTCGACACCCGAGCCGAGCGACCGCCTTGCTCCGGCCATCGAGAGTACGCCTCGATGGTCCACACTGCAACGCGTCGTCGACGATTCGCTGCGCCAGATGGACGCCGGCGACCAAGCGCTCTTGTACCTGAGGTTTGTCCACCAGATCTCCCAGAAGCAGATCGCCCATCTCCTGGACGTCGATCCGGGCAATGTCTCGCGGAAAGAGACCGGGCGCAAGGATCGGGCAAGGAATCACTTGCGGACGAATATCGTCCGCCGCGCGCGGCAATCCGACGCGGGAAAACAGTGTATCGAGTACATCGAATCCACCTGGCGAGACTCGCGCTCGAGCCGGTTCGGCGACCTGCTGTACGCTTCCCTGGAGAAACGGGCTCGCTTCGTATACGGCTGGCTACGCGACCAGCTCCGCAAACGTCTGGCGGGCGAGTCGGCCAACACCACCCGGCGGCGACAGGTGGACCGGCTCTTGCGCCGAAACGACTTCCAGCGGTTGGCCCTGATGTGCGTCGAGGCGAGGCACGGAAATACCGCTTTGGCCGCCACCGCTTAGTACCGGGCATCGCCCCGAACCCCGTCGCCCCTTTTGCTAGTACCCCCGCTCGGCGAACTGGCGGTATTGCCGGTCCAGTTCGGCGTACGAGGTGCCCGTCAGCCGGGAGAGCGTGGCGGCGGCGTCTTTACCGTTGTAGAAGGCGGTCAGATAATCGACCACCGCGTCGCGGTAACGGCCGCCTTCGTAGTGAATGAGAAAATGGGTCAGTCCGGCCGCCTGACTGTAGAGCGTGGCGATCTTCGGGTCCGACTGGATCCGCTTGGCCGTGTATTGCGTGAACTCGGCCAGGGGGATGTAGAAGCCGTCCTTGAGCAACCGGTATCGGGCCGCGTTGAGCCGCACGTCGTCCAATCCGCCCAGCGTGTAGTAACCGTCGCCGGCGG
>JABMRP010000841.1 GCA_013202535.1 Planctomycetota bacterium | reverse complement strand
CCGTTTGCGTTGCCAGGATGCCGCCCTGGGGGCTCTAGGATAGCACCAACCCGCCGGTACAGTAAAGCCCCCCACTCATCTTTAACACCTGGAAATCGCAACTCCTTTCCTGGGAAAGGGTTGCCGCATGGAATTCGGGCGTGGCGCCAGGGGGGTGGGTTCGCGGCGATGGGGCCAGGCATGGCTATGCGGGGTTGGTTCAATGGTGGTGGGGGCCACGCCGGCAACGGCAAAAACTTTGGCGCAGACGCCTTGGGCCTCGCTTCGCAAGAGGATGCCGCCGCTGTCGCGGCTGCGCGCTTCGGTCCGACACTCCAAGTTCAAGTACGCCCTCGATCCAAGGCGCGTCGGTGGCGCACCCCGCTGTACTTGGCAAGATGCCGTCACCTGCGTGGTGAAATCGACCTCCGCGCGCAAGCAACTGGCAAGTCCCATCTCCAAGTCCCGCATTCGGTCGCCCACCGAACGCACCCCCGGAAGATGGGGGCAAACAACCGGTGTCATCAGAGTGACATCGCGTCCAAGTGCGCCACTGACGCGACTTGGGGCAGGCAGCCAACTTACGCCGGCGTGTTGGACCCAAACGCGTGTGACCAATCAGTACGAGGGCAGGACGTCTGCCGCGAGCAGGCAACTCGTTCGGGCGGGGAACTCCGATTTGTCGGACCGGTCTGAGACGCCCTTTTCTTTGCCACCCAGGGCAGCCAACGTCGCAAACCCCAGCAGGCCGAAATCGGCAGACCGAGCACCCACCCACACGCCAGGCCGGCCGAGCTTGCCGATCTGCATCCGTTGCTCGAAGGAAGAGGACAGGATCAGAGCGTAGTACCGGTCGACCTTGATCACAGAGCCCAAGTCACGCGTAGCGTGAGACCTACCGAACTCCACTGGCCTCGACATAAACGATGTCTCGTCTGAGCATGCGCGTCAGAAGAAAGGCTTTGTGGTCGAGCGGCTGGACCGATTCGATCGAGAGGATGAGTGCTGGCGAGAGATTCTCGTTGAAGACGGATCAGCGACGCCCGCCGACTTGGCTGCCAGCCGCATTGACTATCCGGCGTGGCTGCTGACGCTTTCACCGCGTGACCGAAAAGTCGCCGAGACACTGTCAAGGGGTGAAACAACCGGTCGAGTCGCCCGGATGTTTCGCATTTCGTCGGGGCGAGTTTCGCGGCTCCGGCGTGAGCTTCGGGAGGCGTGGCAGAGGTTTCACGGCGAGATTGACAGCGTAGCGGTCGCCGCGCCGTAGCGTGCCAAACACCGCGACGCTCTCGGGACGTCACGAGTGATAGTCGCTCATCAATACCTTTCATCAAGTCTGGAGACAAACAGATGCCTTTGACAGTGAATCTTGGATTTTCCCGGAAACTAGGCCGGCAGGATGCACGCGGAGCCAGTTGCCGATATAGTCTTCCGACTCGCGGCCTTCGCCGGTCATCTCGTTGAACATGGCGAACTGGTATCCGGGCAGATCGCTACTGGCCCAGAATGCCACGTAGCAGATTGGTCTGGTCGGATGCAGCGCCAGATCGGTCAACTTGCGGCGATTGACCGGAAACGATTTGATGACCTTGCCGGATAGCTTGTGGATCAGTTCGATCACTGACGGTTCTTCGGCCGCGGCGACGAAGTAGCCGCGGCGTTCGGCGATAAACTTGTACGGCCTCGGCAGTTGCCATTGCTGGGTGATGGTGACGCCGTCGGGCCCCAGTCGCGCCAGACGATCGTCCTGCAACAGCAGAAGCGAGTGGTAGTCCAATCCGGGTACGATGGTGAACGGGCCCGCGGGAATCTCCAGCCGGTTTTCGTCGACTTGGACCAGTTCGGTCCCTCCGTGAGTTTCACCGCCGGGCGGTGCTTCCCTCGGCGGCCGCCCTCTCAATGACGGGGAACTCACAAACCTGCTCGACTATTTGGCGACGGAGTGGCCTGGTGTTCCGATCGCCGCCCCACTGGCCAAATGTGCCTCTGGTCGTGGGACCGCAGGGAGCAAATCACCTCGCTTCAATGGGACTCGCTCAAGCTAGTCGAGGCAGAAACTCATTTCCAGATCGTCGGTAAGTGGGGTGTTGAAAAGTGGTTCCGCGTGCCCGCCGGTCTATACGAGGAGTTGCTCAGGCACCGAACCGAAAGCTCTTTTGTGTTCGACGGCTACGTCCGTCAGTTGAAGGCTCACCACCGCGCCCACGGTTGTCCCACAGATGGCGGCCCGCAGTGGCTATCCTCTGCCTGACCCTCTGGCAACGCCAGGACCGTACGTTCGCGGCGTGTGCGATCCTGAGTGAGCATCGCCGAACGCGAAGGCTCTCGGGGTACCGTTTTGTGAAATCCTGTGAAATGTCTCCGCTCGGGGCAAAGTCACCTTCGCCAAGAAATACATAAAGCCTTGCACTGCAAGGCTTTACTGAGTACCCCCTAGGGGAGTCGAACCCCTGTCTTCGGACT
>JABMRP010000840.1 GCA_013202535.1 Planctomycetota bacterium | reverse complement strand
GGCCCGAGGCGTGGTGATGATGGCCGCCGATCGCGCGAAAAGCCTCTTCCCCAAGGCCGAGATCTATAAGAACGTCACCCTGGCACACCTGGACCGCGCAACCGGCCGCTGGCTGTGGGCCGAGAAGGAAATCGCCGCGGCTGATGCGATCCTCCAGCGCGTCGGATGCCGCGTGGACGACCCGCGCATGGCGGCGGGAAATCTTTCCGGCGGCAACCAGCAGAAGGCGGTCATGGCCCGCTGGCTGATGGGGCCGATACGCGTGCTGCTGTTGGAGGAGCCCACGCGCGGAATGGACGTGGGTGCCAAGGACGAGGTGATGCGGTTGGTCGTCGAACTCAAAGAGCAGGGGCTGGCCGTGGTCCTCTGTTCGGCCGAGCCGGAGATGCTACTGACCTACGCCGACCGGATCCTGGTGATGAGTCGTGGCCGCGTGACTCGGGAATTCGCCGACACGCGGATCGATAAAGCAACCCTCATGCGCTATGCGTAAACGCTTATGAATATGTCTGAAAACGACCGGCCCGATTCCGCGTCGAAACGCCTGACGGCGCGTTGGGAAGCCCGCGATCTCGCGCCGTTGATTAGCCTGGCGGTGCTGGTCTGTTTCTTCGCCATTGCCGCGCCCGGGTTCTTGACGCCTGCCACGCTGGTGGGCATCCTCAGGCAAGGCGCGGCGATGGCCATTGTCGCGGCGGGGTTGACCTACGTATTGCTCTGCGCCGAGATCGATCTGTCGGTGGGCATGACGGCCCTCTGGTCGGCCTGCCTGTGCGGCTGGCTCTTCGAGCACTGGGCCATGGGACCCGACGGCACGGCCTCGGCCGGCATGGTTGCCCTAGTGATTGTTCTGCCCCTGTTGAGTTGCCTGGTCTTGGGATTGCTCTCGGGCGTGCTGACTGTTGGGTCGCGACTGCCCAGCTTCATCATCACGCTGGCCATGATGTTCATCGCCGAGGGGTCGGCCAAGTACTTGACCCAAAGCAAGATGGTCAAGCTCCCCGAATTGTTGAGCACGATCGGCAACGGTGGCCTGCATCTGACCAATCGATTCATGCTCCCCTATAGCGCAATGTTGGCGGCTGCGGTATTCCTCATCGGCCACGTCGTGCTCGAGTATACGCGATTCGGACGCTACGTCTACATGACCGGCGGCAATCGCGAGGCGGCTCGGCTGGCCGGTGTGCGAACGGCTTGGATCGTCGTCGCCTGCCTAGCCATCTGTGCGGTCACCGCCGGACTGGGTGGCCTAGTCAACTCGGGGCGCATGAACGGCGCCACGCTTGATCAAAACAAAGCCCTGCTGCTCAGCGCCGTTGCCTGTGTCGTGTTGGGTGGAACCAGTCTCTTCGGCGGCGAAGGCGGCATGGGCAAGACGGCCGTCGGCGTGCTCACCTTCACCGTGCTCAGGGTCGGCCTCTACCAAGTCAACTGGATCGACGACCTCGCCCGGCAGTTGCTCCTCGGCATCATCTTGATGGTCGCCCTGGTCATCAACGGCGTTTTGGCCCGGCGGCGGTGAGACGGGCGGAGCCGGAATCTGTACGATGGAGAAGGAAACGGGCGGCAAAATGGGTGATGGTTCTTTCCACCGTTGCCCCTGACCGCCCGCGTGATACAATCATCGTTATCGGGTACGGAGTCGATCGGCCAACGCGGCTGGAGTACCTCGGTTTTGAGACGATTCACAAACATCAAGGACGTGAAAGTCCAGAGAGGTCGAACGAAAAGGGGAAACAATATGAATCACTCATCAGACGCAATCCGGCCTCACGCCGTTTGGTATGTTGCCGGTCTGGTCGTACTCTTCGCGGGCATGGGGCTGGCTCGCTGGCAGATCGCCAGCGGCAAGTCGACCCTGAAAGACAAAGCACAGTCGGTCCGTGGCAGCGCTACGATCCAGATCAAGCAGGCGGGATCGCACTCGGTGTATGTCCGTCGAGGCGCTTCACAACGAATGGATGCCGCGGCAGATCGGGCCTGGAAGACGGCCCGCGGTGCCGTGGTGACCGTGCGAGACGAGCGGGCCGGTTCGGAGCTATCCGTGCGAAACACCTACGAAACCATGGACATGCAGAACAACCTGCTGGCACGGCTGGTGGAATTCGACGTGCCCGAGGCGGGAAGCTATACGGTGCGGATCGAGCCATCG
>JABMRP010000087.1 GCA_013202535.1 Planctomycetota bacterium | reverse complement strand
TGGCGCTGGCTGTGGCACGGGTGGCTGCGGAGCGAGCACTGGCGGTGCCGGCTGCGGTTGCGGAGCGGGCGGTTGCGGAACGGGCGGTTGTGGCGCTGGCTGTGGCACGGGTGGCTGCGGAGCGAGCACTGGCGGTGCCGGCTGCGGTTGCGGAGCGGGCGGTTGCGGAGCCGGTTGTGGCGGTGCAGGGGCAACGGGTTGTGGTGCGGATGCCTCGGGCGGTGGCGGTGGCACGCTGGCGGGCATGGGCGGCGCAGGAGCAACCGGAGCGGGAGCAACCGGTGCCGGGGTGTCCTGCGAAACGGGCCGAAACAGGCCGATGCGCTTGGCATTGCACTTCGGGCATTGCAGGGGTGCCGTCGGACGCTGGACCTCAAGGCCGCAACTGCTGCAGCGAAACGTCTTCATCGTATGTGGGCCTTTCCCGCCTCCGCGGTCACCGTGCGGTTACACTCGCCTTGAAAAAGACTTTGCCGTTATCCCGAAGCACGATCCATCCGTGAACTTCGGTAATTTCGACTCCGCCCCGGCTGGTTGCCGAGTGACGGCCGGAATCGAACCGCTGGCCCGGATGTACCAGTTCGACCGTGTTGGGCACGCCGACCGCTTCGTTGTGTTTTCGGACCCACTCGATCAAGGCTTCTTCAAACACGTCGGTGCTGGGATTCGTCTTCGGATGCCAGCGATAATAGGCTTCGCCCAGGTCTTTGAGCAAGTGGGGTAAACGTTCGGGAGGCGCGGAGCGATAGATCAGCAACTGACCGGCCAGCGAGCACGCGCCGGGATCACCGATCCGCACCCGCTCGATCAACATCCGCCGATGACCGTCCAGCGCCGTGTTGGCCATCAGCGTCTTGCCGAAGACGGCCTCTTCCCACTGCGGCGACGTATCCTGCGGCGGCGCGGCTTCTTCCTCGTCTCGGGCGGTCAACTGCTCGGCGAGTTGGTTCAGATCGTTGGTCACGTTCTCCTGCAGTTGGCGCAGCCCGGCGGCAAAGTCGGCTCGCTGCTGGCTGACGGCGGCCAGCAGCTCTTTGGCCGAGCCGCCGTCACCTTTCCCCGAGCCACTGCCACCGGCGTCGGAGCTTCCCGCCGCTTGAACGACCAACCGCAGCGTCTGGCTGATTTCGTCGAGTTTCTCTTGCACCGGCGCCAGCAGTTTGTCGGGAAGAGGATCGGCGGATGCCACGGGGAGCGAACGACCGGCAGGCGCGGAGCGTACCATCTCCTCCACCTTGGCGGTCAAGTGAGCGATCTTCTCTTCGAGAGCCGCCTGCGACTGGCCCGGGAAATCCGAGGATGCGGCTTCCGACAGACGCTGGACGAGATAGTCGGCCATTTGCTGGCCCGCCGTGGCCAACGACTCGCCGAGCGGATCGGCGCCCCTGGGGCGATCGGCCAGTTCGACGCCGCCGCCGCGTACGTGCTCGACGGCCCCGTCCGCGGGTTCATCGCCGGGCCGTTCCGGTTTCCTGAACAACGCCATGGTGTTACGCTCCCGCGGGTTGGCGATATTGATCCAGTTCGATATTGTCCAGGCCGCCCGTATCGAGGTAGTATCGTTCGTCGGCCAGCGTGCGCCAGTTGAAGTGGACGTTTTCTCCGAGAATGGCCGGTTCGCCGGCGACGACCCCCTCGACGGAGTCGATTTCCAGATGTTCCTCGTGGTCCGGCGTCGCCGGTTTGCGCTTGATCTTGATCTTCACTTCCGTCTTGCCATACCGATCGCCGGGGTCCATTTTCAGCAAGTAAACCGGCGAGGCCTGGGCGTCTTCGTTGCCGCTGAGCTTGCGGCCGATGAGCACGCGTTCGGAGCTGGTGGCAAACTCGGTGATTTCCTCGCGGGCGTCCTCTTCGGCGGCCGAGAAGAGAACCTTCTGCTGCGAAATCCCCGAGGTGGCGTCGGTCATGACGCCCCAGTGATACGTATTCTTTCGGGTTCGCGGTTTCATCTCGAATTTGAACTGCCGCAGCTTGCCGTAGCGGGCGAGGAAATCGATCGCCGCTCCCACCACCACGGCGCTCTTGGGGTCGACGATGACGCCCGGATTGTGGCCCCGCGGGTCCTGGTACGGATACCAGTTGCCGGCGTAGTGATTGAACATGGGGATGATCCGGGTCGGCGAAAGGGGGAGATACATTCGCACAAGCTGCTGGATGTAGCTGAGCTTGGACGGCTGGCCGGCCAGCAACACGACGTCGACGTCGTAGCTGTCGATCCGTTCGCAGAAGTCGTAGATCAGGTCGTCGAACACGTCGTGAACCACACCCTCGAATTCCGCCTTGTCGTAGACCAGATCGAGTTCCTGTTGCACCGTATAGTAGCCCGGGCCGTGGAGCTTGGTGAAGACGTTTTCGAGCGATTCCAGCACGGCCGGATCGACGATCTTCGGGTCGAGATGGGAGATCGGCTCGCCTTCGACTTCGTCGACCGCGTTGCTCAGATACGTTTGGGCCAGGGGCACGAAGAGCCGGTTGATCCAGTTGATGCGCTGCGCGCGGAACTCGCGGTTTCGCGGTACTTCCGGCCCGAAGAGAAAGCGAATATCCTCGTCTTCCAGGCCCAGCGCGTCGGCGAAGGAGGGCAGAATGAGCGTCTCGAGCAATCGCTTGACCAATTGATCGCCGGCCAGATTGATGCCGTCCTGGTGCAGGATCTCGCCGAGGATCGAATCGTCGACCTTCGAGATGAAGTTGTACTTGGCGATCATCAGGTCGGTCGATCCGCCGCCGATGTCGATGCAGGCGATGCGGACTTCGTTGGCGTCGTCGAGTTGTTCCTCGGGATCCGTGGCTCCGCGCCGCTTCGTCGCGCCGGGGCGACGCAATCCGGCGCGGCCCGCACGACGCCGCGCGGCGGGGGCGGCGACCTCGGGCTCCTCGGCCGGCGCTTCCTTCTTCTTCGGCTCGCCGCGGTCCTGATGGAGCATGGAGAACCAGAGCCGCGGATTCTGGCCCAGCATCTTCAACTCGCTCCAAATGTACGTCAGATGGACGGCGCTGGCCTCGTCGATACTCAGGGTGAGGTCCGGCTTGCCCGACTGCGTCTTGCCCAGGGTTCGGGAGAAGATGTTGATCGCCTTCTGTGCCTGGCGGCGGAAGCGTTCGCGTTCCGGTTCGATCATCCCGCTGGGGAAGGTCAGTGTCAACGTGCGCAGTTCGCGGGCGCGTCCGGCGTCGCCGGTGGCGTTGCGGTAGGTGATCGAATTGCAGTAGGCGTACGCCTGGCAGAGCAACTCGTAGAGGGCGGCGGTCATCATGCTCCGCGGCGCGTGGCGGGGCATCAGGGGCGTGTCGGTGGCGAATTCGCCTTCCCGCGGCTCGTCTTCGCCGACGAGGAAGTCGCGGTCGTCTTCATGCACGTATTTCAGAAACGGACCCTTGAGCGTCGCCGCGTACTCGTTCGTTCCCTCTCGGTCGCCCGGATCGGCCATGTGCCAGTTGGCACCCTGCAGCCAAGTCGAATCGTCGGCCCAGAGATAGCGCTTGGGCGAACTGACGCCGATGCGAATATCGCCTTCGGTGCGGATCACCTGGGCGATGTCGTCGGCTTCGCTGCCCATCCGGACCATCGAAAGATCGTCGAACAGCGGCGGGTTGACCATCACCTCGACTTTCAACTGTCTCGGCTTCTTGTTCTTTCGCGCGAACCAACCCTTCTTGGCCTCGGCGTCCTCGGGTTGCTCGACGGTGCGATACTCGATCTTCTTCTGGCGGATGGCCGGCCGGTAGGGCGTGTTGCACCAATAGGTCTTGGAGGAGAACCACCGGGCCGAGGGCGTGTCGATGTGTTCGCCCGTCTCGTCCCAGGCGTCGAGGTGATAGCGATTGGCCAACTCGAAGGGCATCATCTGCGGGGTCTGGGCCATCTCGCCGAGCAGTTCCAGGAGCAAGGCGCCGGTGCGGCTATTGCCGAAGTCGATGACCATGTGGACCGGTTTGGCGTCGCCGGCGCTGGCGGTGGCCGGCCGGATACACACTTCAATCGACCCCACCCCCTTGAGCACCTTTCGCTGCAAGTCCAGCAGCCCGTCGAGGCGGACGTGGAAGTCTTTGGTCAGGTTGCCTGCATCGCAGAAGAACCCGACGTCCGGGTCTCCGCAGGTGGTGTCGACGGCCAGAAAGAGACGGGTGGATCCCGACTGGATGATCTGCCACTGGATATACGGGTACCCGGTAACGTTGTCGTCCTCTTCCTGTCCGGAGCCGCACTGGCATCGCTGCCATCCGTATCCGATCTGCGCGGTGGAAAACCGTGCCCCGCCGCGCAAGGGAATGCAAACGACCTGAACACCCGTGTTGGCAAACAGTACGTGCATTGGCTGTCACTCGCCTCTATTGCATCTGGATGAACGTTTTCTCGTGTTGGGAATCCCCCGCTTCCCGGCGAGAAGACGAGGGGAAGGAATCGGCGGCTATTTCTCGAACGGTTCGAGGATCTCGATCAACTCCTCGTTTCCGGGCGGAATGCGTACGTGGTCGCCTCCGCCGGCGGCGAGAATCTTGGGCAACCGGTTCGTCCAGCGGCGGACGAAACTGCCCATCAATCCGAACCGCTGGAAGTCTTCCTCGTCGCCGTTCTCGTCGGCCGCTTCGTCCTCACCCCGCAAGATCGACATGTCGGGACCGGGATTGGTGACGTAGTCGTTGAGGATCGTGCGGACATACTGACGGCGAATACGTCGCCGGGCCGCCTCGTCGTTGATCTTCAGGTTGACCACCGGTTCGAGCCGCTTGGCCAACTCGTGGAACACGTCGTCGGTGAAGAGGAAGTCGCAGAAGTAGCGGACGAAGGCGCTAAAATCATCGGCGTCCAGCCAGGGTCCGCCCTCTTCGTGTTCCTCGCAATACTCTTTCCATCGCTGGGGTACCGCGTGTTTGCCCCACTCCTTCAAGATGGCCCGAAGCGACTTGGGCAACGGATCTTCATGGCGCTTGTGCGAAACTTCGGCACAATCGGAAAGGACCAGTTCGTCGCCCTCTTTGAAGGCCAGCGCTTCCTGCAGCGCGTTGACGCGGTAGTAGATGGCCGCCTCGTCGCGCAGCAGCCAGTCGATCATGCGCTTGGCCGCGCGCGTGCGCTTCTCGCGGTCGACGTTGGCGTCGGGATCGACGGCCCAGCCTCGCGACAGTTGCAGCAATTCGTTGTGAACTTCGTTGATCTGCGATTGGAGCTGGTTTTGCTTTGCCTCGGCGGTGGTCACCTGCCGGAACCCGGCGCTGATCAGCGAGAGCCCGCCGTCGCCGTCGCGCATCGAGGCCTCCCATCGCTGCTGACGGTTTTGCATGTACTGCTCGACCATCTCGGACTCCATGAACGCGGTGCGGGCGTGGTCCCACTTGACCGGATCTTCGCGCTGGCGCTGGTCTTCCGTGGTGTCCCAAGTGCCCGGGTAGCGGATGGGATAGGTGTTGGTGAAGAATTTGCCGCGGCCGCCGAAATCGTTGACCACCGTGGAGAGGGCGTCGGAAAGCTGGCGAAGGCGTCCGTTGTAGATCCCCTTGTCGGCGTAATTTTCGCGGTTTCGGAATTCCTCGTCGATCCCCGTCATGCCGATGAACAGGGCGGGCGGATCTTCCTTGACCTTGGCGGGCCAGGCTTTCCCGTAGCGAGTTTTTCCCCACATCTCGACGTGGGCTTTCATCGGGCCGGGGACTTCGAGATTGCCGCCCCGCTGGAGCAAGAGCAGCGTTTGGATCTGCAACTCCTCGGTATAGCGCTCGAAGAGGTACGACACCTTCCCCCGCTTGACGATCTCCATCTGTTCATCGGCCGTGTCGGCACTGGTCCGTTTGCCGGCCTCGGTGCCCTGACGTCCGGCGCGCATGCCCGGCACGTCGATCAGGTCCATCTGGGCAATGACGTTTCGCCAGTCCTCGTTGAGCCGGTCGGGGAGAATGGGAACGACCAGTTCGAGCATCGCCGCCTGGAGCATCTCCTGGTCGAGATCTCCGTCGCCGCTGTCGGGGAAATACTCCAGCACGTACCAACTTCCCCGCTCGTTGAGTTGGAAGTCGGACCATTCGACCTTGCTGAAACATTTCGACGCGGCACTGTGATGGACCTTCTTCCGCTGGCTGTCGAGGAGGAAGCGGATACCGGCCCAGTGGGTTTGGATTCCCGGCACGTGGCCGAATTCCCCCGCCTCGACGGCCTTCTCGACCGGTTTGGCCAGCTTGGTCAGGAAGGTGTTGATCTTGGTGAACAGGCCGGTCAGCGAGTCCCAGTCGTCCCAGAACAGGTTGGCCGCCGCGGCTACGTATCCTTCCTCCGAGAGCGGATACCGGCTGAGCATGCCGTTGAGGATCGAAGCCTTGGCGGAGTAGCCCCGCCGATCGACGCCCCGCATGTACGTGTAGGCGTCGAAAAGATCCATCCGCCACTTGCGATCGACCTGCGCGCCGCGGTGCTGTTCGTTGAGCTGCTCGAAGAGGCCCTCCAGGTGGTGCTGGTCCCAGGAGTGGCTCGGCGTGACACACTCGCCGCTGAATCCGCGCGCCAGCACCCGGATCCACTCGGCCCGGGTCAATGCCTTGGCCACCACCGGATACTCTGGCGACACGCCGTCGCCGATGCGGTCCTTGGTGGTAAAGCGAGTGACCAACGCGGTCGCCTCCTGAGCACCGCACTGCGGGTTGAGATCGTTGTCGAACGACAGATTCTTGTAATACGCCGGCTCGCCGTGCTGCTCGTCCCAGCCCAGCGGGCTGTACGAGTCGCTATGGGGAATAAGAACCTGTCCGATGAACAGGCTCTTGCCCACTTGCGACGGCCCGTACACCGCCGAAGCGACCGGCACGCGGGCTGAATTGTACAGGTTGCTGGCCAGGCGGCGGAGTTGGAACACGTCGAATACGTCGCTCTCGTCGATCGGCAACAGGTCGAGCTCGTGCCGCGACGTATTGAACTCCGAGAGCCAATCGCACAAATCGGTCGCCAACTTCTCGACTTGCTCCGCCCGGCGGATCAAGTACTTGTCACGATCGTCTGGAAATGCCATCTATTCAGTTTCCCTTCTCGTCAATTATCTCAATTCTCCGACACGGTCTCGCCTTTGATGCGGAAGGAGAACGGATACTGTTGGACTGCCGTGCCACCCTGCGGCCGGGCCTCGATGATTAGTTGATATCGCGTGTTGAACGCACCTTGCGGTATCCGCGGGCTGGTCAGGGCGGCCGTTTGGTTGTCGCCGTCGATCTGGCCGGGGACCCAGGTGTCTGGAGCCGGTTGGCCGGGGATGTACACGCGATATTCCATCGTACCCTCGGTGGTCGCGGAGGCTACGTCGATGGTGACGTCGAAATCGCCGTCTCCGGCGTTAATATCCTTACGAACTTGAACGCTACGGAAACGGTCACCCGCCACGCTCACGTCGGCCGACGCCTCGCGCCCCCGGAACTCGGCCCACACTTGGGCCCCCCCGAACGCCCGGGCGACAAACTGGTTCGGCGACGTGCCCGCACGAGCCAGCACGGTTTCGTCCGAACTGTTCAGCGGCACCGGTACCTCGTACGGCGTGCCGTCGCCGGCTTGGGCCATGGCGCGAGCTTCGACCGTCTCGCCAACCCCCAGCGTAGCTTTTGACAGCTCAATCCACAACCGGTCCGGCTCGGTAACGTAGACCAACACGGTGGTGGAACGACCGTCGTAGGCACCTTGCGGATCGACCACCGAGACGGTGACCTGCGCGGAGCCGGGGACCAATCCCCGCAGGTTTCGGCTGCCGTCGGGTCCGACAATCCCGTTGGCCGGCGGCACGTCGACGCGGTAGTTGACGTCAAACGGTATCTGCCCCCCGCCCGGATCGATCTGGACCCGTTCGAACGTGCGAATCTCGTCCTTCCACAGGACCAGTGGATCGGGAGTCACGATAATTCCGGACGCCCCGACCACTTCCTTGGATACGTCGATCGTCAGCGGGCCATCGGAGGCTAGATCCCCCAGCCGGGCGGTAACTTCCGTTCGTCCCAAGAGCCGCGGCCGGAAAATGGGGACCCCGCTCGAACGATCCAACTCGGCCACTTCGCCCGGGTCGCTGATCACCAGATTGGGATCGGCCGTCACGTCGCGTCCGTAGGTGCCGTCGGCCAGCAACTCCAGAACGCGGACCTCCGCCCCGCTACTACGCGGCGACATGCGCAACACCTCGCGATCGAATCGCAAAGCCACCGGCGCGGCGGTCGGAATCGTCGTTACGCCGCCGCCCGGGTAACGCTCGTCGATCACGTATCGCCCCAGCGCCGAATCGTAGATGTAGTGAACGCCATCGCGGAAGTACGGAGCGTACACGGTGTGTCCTCCGGGACCGCCCGGAACGATGACGCCCGGATTGATGACCTCGCCTCCTGGCGTGACCATCAGACTGGCCTCTGCCCGCTGATCGCCGAGTGTGGCCACCACGACGGTGCGGCCGGGAGCAAGGCCCCGGACCACCAGACCCGACTCGACCCCGGCGACTGCCGGCTCGCTGGTCGACAGGGTGAGCCCCTGTTCGGGGGTCAGCACGACCATGTTGTTGCCGCGCATCGCGGTGACCCGATAGTGGACCGGTTGTCCCGCGTGGATGGTCACCCGCTGGGGATCGATGACCAGATCGGAATACGGGACGTCGATTACGTTGACGTCGGCCTTGGCGGTCATGTTGCGGAAAGCGACGTTGACCTGCGCCGACCCGGGCGACACGCCGTCGACCGCGGTGCCGATGATGCCGATACAGCCGGGATGGGCACCTCCGGCGGTGATCCGCAACGCGGGACTGGCCGACAATTCGTACGTTCCGACGGCCGATTGCCCCAGAATCTGCAACCGCCGGGTATCGCCCACCGGCAGGTCCATCCGCGACGGTTCGACGATCAGCGCGGTGATCGGATCGTTCGTGACCGTGATAAAAGCAGTCGCCGGCTCGGCAATGCCCTGTAGCTTGGCGGTGATCGCCACGTTCTCGCCGGGCGAGATGGCATGGACTCGGGTACCCTCGACGCCGACCTGTCCCGGCTCGGCGCTGGTCAAAAGGGCCGAACTGGTGCGGTCGAGCCGTTCGCCCGACTCGGTCACCAGATAGACCCGCAGATCGAGCATGTGGCCGACGGCCAGCTTGGCGGTGTCCGGTTCGATGACCAGCTTTCCGCTGATCGCGCCTCGCGGCAGCACCTCGACGGTTGCCGTGGTCACCTGATTGCCGTAGGTGAAGGAGACGGGCGACACGCCGGGCGACACGCCGACCAGCGAGCGGGTTTGCGGATCGTAGCGAACCACTTCGGGCCGAGCGGGCGTGACGCCACACTGATCGCTGAGATCGATCTGTCCGCGGGAAATGGTCAGATCGGGTCCGACCCGTCGCGATTCGCCCTGGTGCATCCGGATGAGCGGTTGGTCGATCTCCAGGACATCGGCGATCGAATCGACGACTTGCACGTCGGCCGCGACGCTTCGCACGCCCGGTCTTCCGGCAATTTGGGCTTTCACCGTGCCGCTACCGAGCCGCATGGCGGTGAGTTCCGAGCCAGCCACTGAAACGGCTCCGTCGCCGCCCGCTTGCAGGCTGACTCCCGGCATGCCGGTGATCAGGCCGACCGACTTGCCGTCCTGGTAACCGGTGACTTGCAACGAGACGGTCTCGCCGGGCATCATCCGCATCGGCGACGGAGTGACGCGAATCTCGTCGACGATCAGTTCGCCGGTCACGTTTACGTTCAGGGCCTCGGTGGAACGCACGCCCTGGAATTC
>JABMRP010000086.1 GCA_013202535.1 Planctomycetota bacterium | reverse complement strand
CTCTTCGCCCAACAATGTCGAACAGACCTCCATGATCGTGGTTGCATCGACAATGTGGGGCTCGTAGTCGAATGTGTGTAGACTCTGAAGTATCTTGTCACGCACGAAGGATGCCCCGCTCCCGATCCTGCCGGCGACTCCAATGACCAGAACTGGCGAAAGCTCCATGGAGAAGTTCTCCGGTTCTGGTGCCGGTGCAGCCCCAGGGTCTGTACCTTGCTGTTCGTTTGTTTCGCTGGTCTCAACCATGGCCCCCCTGCTGGCTTCTCGCTACGAATTTATTTATGCCTAACACCAACCACCAATCATGCCCCGCCGCAACCCGGTGTCAAGTGTTTTCGAGACAATTGCAGAGAAAACTCTCCCGGGGGGCAAAACTTCCAGGCATGGCTGGCGCAAATGCCGTGGCGGTTGGGATGTTCGCGCCGGGGGTTCGTCCGCTTTCGCCAGCGCCAAGTGGCAGACAGCCAATGTATCAGGGCGTCCGGCGAATCGGCCGTAACCCCGGCGTACAGAACGCCCAGGGCGGGCGTGGACGGCCGCAAAGGGCCCCGCTTGGCTCCCAGGGCCAAGGAAGCACCAACGGCCAGAATCGGGCCGTATGCCATGCGTGGGAGGCGGCCTGGGAAGTCGTCCCGAGGAACCATCGCCAGATCGGACGGCCCGAGATACCAGCGGCGCCCATTCGAGGGCGACAACGCCTTTCCACCCAACCCGGTAGACGACCGAATTGGGGAGTAGAAGCAGGTTGGACACGTCCCGCGCAAGCGACGCGATTCGCGCCCATTCTCACCGCCGCCGCAACCTCTCGCGCCAACCGGTGATCCCGTCCGGTGTCCGTCAGTCCGGGCGATCGCACCATCGCCCGGCCAGGGCTACCAGCCACTCGACGCTGCTGACCATCTCCTCCAGACATGCCCATTCCAGCGGCGAGTGGGGCGTGTGTTGACCGGTCGCCAGATTCGGAGTGGGCAGCCCGAGTTCGGTGAAACGCGAGCCGTCGGTTCCCCCTCGCACGATGGTCTTTCGGGCCGATCGCCCCAGGCTCTCCAACGCCTGCTCGGCGAAGGGCACCGCGCGGGGTTCGCGATGGAGCCCCTCGGCCATGTTGCGGTATTGCGGCCGAACCTCCACGTCGATCCGCGAGCCGGGAAAGTCCTCCATCGTCACCGAAGCCGCGCGGCGAAGCACTTGGGCATGATCGGCCAGCGCGGCCGTGTCGAAATCGCGGAGCAGAACCCGCACGGTCGTCTCGCCCACTCCGCCGGAAATACGATAGGGGTGAAGAAACCCCTGACGCTCTTCGGTCGACTCGGGAGCCAGCGTGTCGCGAGGCAACCGGTCGAGGAAAGCGGCCGTCACGCGCACCGCGTTGACCATCCGATCCTTGGCGATCGAGGGATGAATCTCGACGCCGCGCACCGTCACCACGGCCAGATCGGCCGAGAAGGTCTCCACGTCGATCGTGTCGGCACCCTGGCCGTCGAGCGTGTAGCAGACGGTTGCCCCCAACTCGTCCAGGTCGACGTGATCGGTGCCGTGGCCGATTTCTTCATCGCAGGTGAAGCAGATGCGGACGGGGGCGCGCCGCGACTCGGGGTGTTCGATCAGCCAGGCCGCCGTCTCCACGATCACCGCCACGCCCGCCTTGTCGTCGGCCCCCAGCAAAGTCGTGCCGTCGGTGGTGATCAGCGTTTTTCCCCGGACTTGCTCCAATTCGGGGCAATCGGCCACGCGAATCACCCGCTGCGGATCGGCGGACAGGACCAGATCGCCGCCGGCGTAGTTTTCGATCACTTGCGGCCGGACACCCGCGCCGGACGTTTCCGGCGACGTGTCGAGATGGGCGCAAAAGGCGACCACCGGGGCCGACTCGTCGCCGGGCGACGGCGGCACCGTGGCCGTGACGATCCCGAAGGAATCCTGCCGGGCGTCGGCCAGCCCCAGGGCTTGGAGTTCCTCGACCAGCATTTTGCCGAGTTCCAGTTGACCTGGCGAACTGGGATATCCGGCGCTGCTCTGCCCGGCGGCGTCTTCTCCGGCGGTCGTATCGACGCGAACATATCGCAGAAAACGTTCCAAGAGTCGCTGGCGGTTGATCATCGGCGGGTTTCCCGGGCGAAATTATTGAAAAGTCGGTCCACTATCATCCCCAATCGGTGCGAGTTTTGGTAGGCTACAGCGCGTGGAAAGTTGGAAAAAGGTCGGAGTCGAGGTATCCGCCCCGTTTTCCGGCTCTTTCCGGTACATCCCATGGAGCCCTGCTCCCCCCCATGCCACCGGAGGCCCTTGCGATGCCCGATTCAGCCGTCCGATACTTGGTATTCGACGTGGAAAGTGTCGCCGACGCGCCGCTGGTGGCCAAGCTTCGCTATCCGGGCGAGTCGCTGGAGCCGGCCGAGGCGGTCGCCCGCTATCGGGCCGAATTGATGGAAAAGCGCGACTCGGATTTCATTCCCTATACCTATCAGGTGCCCGTCTCGGTGGTGGTGGGCAAAGTGGCGGCCGACTTCCGCTTGCTCGACGTCGTGGCCCTGGACGAGCCGGAGTTTCGCTCGCACGTGATGACCGAGTATTTTTGGCGAGGCTGGGAGAAGTATCGCCGCCCCACGCTGGTCAGTTTCAACGGCCGGTCCTTCGATATCCCCCTGTTGGAGTTGGCCGCTTTCCGCTATGGGCTGAGTATGCCGAGTTGGTTTGCCGTGGGGGCCAAGAGCTTCGATCAGCCGCGTAGCCGGTACAACGCCCGATCGCACCTCGATCTGCACGAACTGCTAACGAATTTCGGCTCCAGCCGATTCAACGGCGGATTGAATCTGGCGGCCAACTTGCTGGGCAAACCGGGCAAGATGGATGTCCAAGGGAACATGGTCCAAGACATGTATGACGAGGGCCGTCTGGCCGAAATCAACGACTATTGCCGTTGCGACGTGCTGGATACGTATTTTGTCTTCTTGCGCAGCCAAGTAATCACGGGCAAAATCCCCCTGGAGAGGGAACAATCATTGGTGGCCGAGACAAAACAGTGGCTCCAGGAGCGAACCGACCAGATCGCCGCCTACCAGACGTACATCGAGCGATGGGGCGATTGGCCGAATCCGTGGCAAGTGGAAGCGACTGCGGAATACTCCCCCCAATCGGGCTAATTTCCCTATTTTCCGAAATTCTTGCTTCCCCGGCGGAGTTTGGAAGCTATGATTTCAGTGTCAGGGCGTGTAGGTGCGGCTGCCTCGCCGACGCCGCCCGGACAGGGACACCGCACTGAGGCGTTAGGTGTTTTTCCCGCGGTGGAAGCCCGTCCTGTGTCGATACCTAACAGACATCTGGCGGGCTTTTTTTATGCGCCGATCGGCTCAGGTGTCGCTCACTCCGACGGCCACCTCTTTGCCGGGGGATAAGTCCCCCAGATAGCCCGTTTGGACGGGAATCGCCACCGCCTGGAACCTCTTTCCCCGCTCCTTCATCGCCCGATTGAAGGCCCCCACGTAGCAGCAGGCCTCCCCAGCCGACAAAGATTCGGCTTCGGCCGGCTCTTGGGCAATCGCACGAGGGGAGGGTTCCCCTGGGGAAGCTCCTGACGGTTCGGGCGAAATACCGACAATCCATACCCGGTAGCGCTGTGGGCCATCTGCCGCCACGGCCTTTCCCCTTATGTCGAGATTCGCAAAAATGGGGCGAGCCCATCTCCCGACCCGCCCTTGACAACCGTCTCGCCAGACAGTATACATGTGTATAGTTCTCTGTCAAGGCCTGTCCGCCCCTTTTTTTCCGGCGGAGAGGTCCCACATGAGTCTTCATCGGATGGCGTGCCATGGGCGAACATGCGGCCAGTAATTTGTGGCGGTTGATGGCCCAGCGCGATTTGACCGCAAAACAGGTCGTCGCGCGGACCGGCCTGGACGAGCGTACGATCAAGGGGATCGTCAACGGGACGAACAAGCCGCACGCGCGAACGATCCACCGTCTGGCCAAGGGGCTGGGCATTTCGGTCGACGAACTTCTCCTCGACCCGGCCGTGCTCCGCCACCGGCAGTTCGATCGGCAAACCAATCCGGTCGTGGCCGAGGTGATCGATGCGCAAGCGGCTCTGTTCGACGGCTGGACCGACGCCGACTTCGACGAACTGCACAGCCGCTTCGGTCACGGCGGTCCGCTCACCGCCGAAGGCACCGTGGCCACGGTCAAGGAAATGAACCAGCATCGCCGCCTGCACGAAAAGTTGGCCCTGCTCCTGGAAAGCAGCCAGGCGGAGGTGATCGGCGGGATTCTCGAACTGATGTACGAGAAGGTGGTGGTGAAAGAGGAGCCTGCTTAGCGTTGTCGTGCCACCTCCCCCAACGCCGCCAGCACGGTGTCAACAATTCGCCCGGTGTCGAACTGCTCGGCGGCGGTCGTGGCGACTTCGTGGCGGTCGAGTTGAAGGCACGTGTCGATGGCTTCGGTGCATGAGCGAGGTGTCAACCGATCGACCAGCACTCCGGTATGGCCGGGCCGGATAAACGGCGCGCCGCGCGCGATGCCGACCGCCGGACAACCGGCCAGCAGGATCTCGGCCAGGGCCAACGGCCCCCGGTCGTCGTCGGACAGATAGAGACACACTCGCGATCGCCGGGCCGCGTCAAACAGTTCCTCGCGCCGGTAGTGTCCGTAACGGATCACACGGGCGTTCGGATAGCGCGTGCATAGCCGATCGACCAGGCATCGCCGATACCCGCTCTTGGCGTAGATGAGTAACTCGTGCCGCGCCGGCAGCGGATTCCCCGGGCGAGGGTCGATGGGGTAAGGCCACTGCACAATGGGCGCCCGATTGCCGGCGTCCCGATTGCCGCTGCCCCGATGCCGATCGATCAGCCGGGCGTACCAATCGGATTCGGTG
>JABMRP010000839.1 GCA_013202535.1 Planctomycetota bacterium | reverse complement strand
CGCTTCTCCAATTGCATGTTCAAACCCAGCCCGCGGATTTCGTTGGTTAGCACGTCGAAACTCGCCGGGGTGCCGGCCTCCAGGGTGTTCTCGCCCTTGACCATCGATTCGTAAATCTTGGTACGGCCCTCGACGTCGTCGCTCTTGACGGTGAGCAACTCCTGGAGGATGTAGGCCGCCCCGTACGCCTCCAATGCCCAGACTTCCATCTCGCCGAAACGCTGACCTCCGAAACGCGCCTTGCCGCCCAGTGGCTGCTGGGTGATCAGCGAGTAGGGGCCCGTGCTCCGAGCGTGTACTTTGTCGTCGACCAGATGATGCAACTTGAGCATGTAGATGTAGCCGACGGTCGCCTCCTGCTCGAACGGTTCGCCGGTCCGCCCGTCCATCAAGCGGACTTTGCCGTGCTCGGGAAGGCCGGCTTCCTTGAGGCATTTTCCGATGTCTTCCTCGGTCGCCCCGTCGAACACCGGAGTGACCGCCTGGAACCCGAGCTTGGCACCCGCCCAGCCCAGGTGGGTTTCGAGAATCTGGCCGACGTTCATGCGGCTGGGGACGCCCAGCGGATTGAGCATGATCTGCACGGGCGTGCCGTCGGGCAAAAAGGGCATGTCTTCCCGGGGGAGGATCTTGGCGATCACGCCCTTGTTTCCGTGCCGTCCGGCCATCTTGTCGCCCACCGAAATCACCCGCTTGGTGGCGATGTAGACCTTGATCATCTGCAGCACTCCGCTGCGGAGTTCGTCGCCCCGCTTCATCGAATTGACCCGCCGGTCGCGGGCATCGATGGCCGTTTCCACGGCCGGCCACTGCGCTTTGAAGATTTGCTCGACGTCGGCTTTGCGCTGGGGGCTGCGAATATCGAGCCGGGAGGGGCTAAAGGTGGCCGCCTGCTCGGCGATATAGCGATGTTCCTGGTCGCCCACCAGGGGGTTTCCGTCGTCGTCGACCAGCGCCCGCCCCAAGACGGCTTCGATCTCCTGGACCATCGCCCCGAAGGCGGTGGCGATGTGCGCGTTTCCTTCGGCCTCGGTCTTCTTCAGATCCGCCTCGAAGTCCTTGCGCTCTTCCTCGCTGAGACTCATCCGCCGCGAGAACTTCTCGGTTTGGGTGACGATCCCTTCCACGCCGGAGGGAACTTCCAGCGAATCGTTCTTCACGTCCTCGCCGGCACGGCCGAAGATGGCGTGCAGGAGTTTCTCCTCGGGCGTTAGCTCGGTCTTCGACTTGGGTGACACTTTTCCCACGAGAACGTCACCGGGACGCACGTAGGTACCCACACGCATGATCCCGTTTTCATCGAGGTTGCGCAGCGCTTTCTCACCGACGTTGGGGATGTCGCGAGTGAATTCCTCACGGCCCAGCTTCGTCTCGCGGATCTCGACGTCGAACTCTTCGATGTGGATCGACGTATAGGTGTCGTCCTGGACCAGTTCTTCGCTGATGATGATGGCATCCTCGAAGTTGAACCCTTCCCAGGACATGAAGGCCACCAACACGTTGCGCCCCAGCGCCAGCTCCCCGAGGTAGGTAGCGGCTCCGTCGGCGATCACGTCGCCCTTCTCCACCTTCTGCCCCAGCTCGACAATCGGTCTCTGGTTGAGGCATGTCCGTTCGTTGAGTCCCACGAACTTCTTCAGGTGGTAGACGTCGCCGCCAATCTCAATGCGCCGGCCGTCGACGTGGGTGATCGTTCCCTTGCGGCGGGCACGCTGCAGCATGCTGGAGTTCTGGCCGACGTCCCGCTCCATGCCCGTGGCCACCAGCGGCGGCTCGGCCACCAACAGGGGTACGGCCTGCCGCTGCATGTTCGATCCCATCAGAGCCCGGTTCGCGTCGTCGTGCTCCAAGAACGGAATCAAGGCGGCCGACACGCCCACCATCTGCGCGGGGGCCACGTCGATGTACTCGATCTTGTCCGTCGGGACCAACTCGAAGTCGGCGTGGAATCGGGCGACGATATTGTCGCCGACGATTCGGCCGTCTTTGGTCGGGGCGTCCGCCGGAGCCAGGAAGGCTTCCGCTTCCTGGTCCGCCCGAAGCCAATCGATCTGGTCGGTCAGCTTCCCCTTGGCCACTTTCTGGTACGGGGTGACAAGGAAACCGTAATCGTCGACTCCCGCGTAAATGGCCAGACTGGAAATCAACCCGATGTTGGTGCCTTCCGGGGTTTCGATGGGGCAAATCCGGCCGTAGTGGGAAATGTGGACGTCGCGCACCTCGAATCCGGCTCGCTTCCGGTTCAAACCACCCGGGCCCAACGCCGACAGGCGCCGTTCGTGCGTGAGCATCGACAACGGGTTGGTCTGGTCGACGACCTGCGACAGTTCGCCCCGGCCGAAGAAGTATTCAATCGCCGCCGAAACGCTCTTGGGATTGATCAGGCTGCGGGGAGTCATGTCCTCAATGTCTTTGAGGCTCATCCGTTCCTGCACCGTCCGGCGAAGCTTGAGGAACCCTTTGCGCAGTTCCTCGCAGGCCAACTCGTCGATCGTCCGCAGACGCCGGTTACCCAGATGGTCGATGTCGTCGATCTCGGCCCCGGGATCGTCGTTGCGAAGCCGCAACAGATACTTGATGGCCGCGATCAGATCCTCCGGGCAGAGAGTCATCTCGTCTTCCGGGGTCCCCAGCCCGAGCTTCCGATTGATGCGGAAACGGCCCACACGCCCCAACCGGTAGCGGTTGGTATCGTAGAACTTCTCGTGGAACAGCGTGCGGGCTTTCTCCAACTGCGGCGGGTTACCCGGCCGAAGCCGCTGGTAGATTCGCAACAGGGCTTCTTCGTGGCTGGCCGTTGGATCGTCGACCAGGGCGTTGAGGATCATCGTGCTCTTGACCGGCGCCATGACCTCGACCGACTTGACGTTGGAAGAACAGATCAACTCGGCGATGTTTTTGGTGATCGGGTGGCCGGCCTCGACGATGATCTCTCCGGCGCGAGAGCTGTCGGCCGGGTAGACCACGTCGTCGATGGCGATGCGGCTCTCGATTTTCGTGACGCTGCGGCCGTCGACGACCTTCTCGGTCGCCGTCTCGTAGAAGATTCGCAGCAACTCGGAGTCGTTGCCAAACTTCGGATCCATCGCCCGCAGCAACGTCATCGCCGAGAATTTGCCGCTCTGGTCGATCCGCACCGTCAGGCTCTCTTTGCGCGTGACGTTCAGCTCGATCCAGCTACCCCGTTCGGGGATCACGCGGCAACTGTGCAGTTTTCGCTGGCCGCTGGCCTCCAGTTCGCTGACGAAATCGACCCCCGGGCTGCGGTGCAACTGGCTGACGACCACCCGCTCGGCCCCGTTGATGATGAATTCGCCGCCGCCGAGCATGATCGGAAGATCGCCCAGGTAGACTTCCTCCTCCACCGGCTGCTCCTTGGTCAGCCGCAGCCAGACCTTCAGCGGACGGCCGTAGGTCAGTCGCAACTGGCGGCATTCCCGCGGCTCGTATCGGGGTTTCCCCAATTCGTAGCGAAGATACTGCAACTGCAGCGTCTTGTCGTAGCTTTCGATGGGGAAAATTTCCCGCAGCACGCCCTCCAGTCCCTCGTCTTTCCGTTGGTCCGAAGGAACCTCATACTGCTGGAACGCCTGATAGCTGACCGTCTGAATGGCCGTCAGGTCGGGAATGGAATGAGGGAGTCGGAGGCTGCCGAAACGACGAATTTCTTTCGGTTGAATGCGTCGCTGAGCCTTCGTAGCCATAGGGGGGTCCCTCTTGAATTCGGGTCTACTCGTGAATTCGAATCAACGTACGCGTGGGCAAGAACGGGTTTCCCGGCGCAGGGTTTTCAGACACGGGGTTTCCAGGCACTGGCGGCCGGCGCGCACGCACCCGCGCAACCAATACGCAGCAGCGATTGGAACGATCAATGCGCTCAAGGACCGTTTACCTGCACGGGCCGCCGAATCCATTCCCGGCGGCACCGCCCATTTTGGGAAAAGCGAATGCCCTGTTTGTCCACTGGGATGTAGGTCGGCTGCGTCGGGCTACTTGATCGAAACGGTGGCCCCGGCTTCTTCCAGCTCCGTCTTCAGCTTCTCGGCGTCTTCCTTGCCGATGCCTTCCTTGACCTTCGATGGGGCGGCCTCGACCAGATCCTTGGCCTCTTTCAGGCCCAGCGACGTTGCCGCCCGCACGACCTTGATCACGCCGATCTTCTTCTCGCCGAAATTCTCCAACACAACGTCGAATTCGGTTTGCACCTCGGGCTCGCCGCCACCACCCTCGGTGGGGGCCGCCATCATCACGCCACCGCCGGCGGCCGGCTTGATGCCGTGAACGTCTTCCAAATAGTCGCCCAGTTCCTTGGCCTCTTTGAGAGTCAGGGCGACGATCTTGTCGCCCAGGTCCTTACTGGTTTCCGAGAATTCCCGGACTGCTTCGTCTGTGGCCATTGCGCCAGATTTCCTTTCTACACTGGCACCGCGTCAACACCCGTCAATCTCTGGGTGCGCCGCGGCGCGATACATCGGGTCGTTTTCCAATATAATGCTTCCGATTCCACGGAATCAATCGTTGTCGTCGCTGCCAGCCTCGTCGCTGCCAGCCTCGTCGCCCTCGGTCTCGTCGCCCTCGGCCTTTTGAGCAATCTGACTGGCCAGATTGGCCCCGGGGCCGATCAGTTGGCTGACCAAATTGGCGCCGGGGGAGAGG
>JABMRP010000013.1 GCA_013202535.1 Planctomycetota bacterium | reverse complement strand
GACGTCGCCGGGCGCATCGCCTGGTCGACCGATAAGGCCGCTCCCTTTGCTCGGGTGCGCGATGCGACCGAAAAACCATACGTACCCGAACGGGCCCTTTCGATCTACACCATGCATCGGGCGTGTTTCGAGAGCCGCTTCTTCGACGAGGCGTATTGGGCCCGCTATCTCGATATGCTCGCCGCCAACCGGTTCAACACGTTTGTCTTGATCTTCGGTTATGAAAATGCCGGTTACTTCGCGCCGCCCTATCCGTTTCTGTTCGAGGTCGACGGTTTTGCCGACGTTCGCGTGGTGGACCTGACCCCGGAGCAACGGCGAAAGAACCTCGATGCCCTGAACCGGCTGATCGAAATGACGCACGCCCGGGGGATGAATTTCACGTTGGGTATCTGGGACCACATCTATCGCGGCGGAGTGCAGGGCCCCACCGAACATGCCAAGCGTCCCACGCCGGGGGTCGTCTGGGGTTTGAATCAGGAGAATCTGGTCCCCTACACCACCGTGGCGCTGAAGAAATTGCTGCAAGAGGTTCCCGACCTGGACGCCATTCAGTTTCGCATGCACGGCGAATCGGGTTTGCGCCGTAGCGAGATGGAGGCGTTCTGGACCGACGTGTACCGGATCATGAAAGCCCACGGCCGGGACATCCGCTTCGACGCCCGGGCGAAGAACTTTCCCGACGTATTGATCGACCGGGCCCTGGAGATCGGCGTGCCCATCCGCATCTGCACGAAATACTGGATGGAGCAGATGGGAATGCCCTTCCATCCCACGCACGTCCACCCAGGCAACCAGCAAGACCGCCGCCATGGCTACGCCGATCTGCTGCGCTACCCGAAACGATACGACATGCACTGGCGACTCTGGAACGCCGGCACCACGCGCGTGTTGCTCTGGGGCGATCCGGACTACGTGCGGCGGTTTGCCGAGAGTACCCATCTGTACCAGGGGCAGGGCTTCGAGGTGACCGAGCCGATGGGCACCAAGATGCAGGACCATCCGCATGAACTGCGGCCCTTTGAACTGTTGAATCCTCGCTACCGATACTACGATTGGGAGTTTGAGCGGTACTGGCATTTCTACCAGGTGTTTGGCCGGGTGGGATACAATCCGGACACCCCAAGCGAGATTTGGCAAGAGGAGTTCCAGCGGCGATTTGGTGAAGACGCCGCCGGGCATGTCGAACAGGCCCTGCATCGGGCCAGCCGGATCCTGCCTCGGATCGTTGCCTATCAATATCCCTACCACCATTTCCCCACCACCCGGGGTTGGGTCGAACGGCAGCGTCAGGAAGATCTGCCCAACTACGCCAAGGCGCTGCCCAGCGATACGGAGCAGTTTCAAAGCGTCGACAGCGCGGCCCGCGATCTGCTCTCCGGTGAAGACTCGGCCAAGATGACGCCGGAAGAGTCGAGCCGCTGGTTCGCTCTGGCGGCGGCCGATGTCCTGGCCTCGGTCGAGCAGGCCGAAAAGCACGCCGGGGCCCGGCCCAGCAAGGAATTCCGCTCGACGATGGTCGATCTGCGGATCCTGGCCCAGTTGGCGCTTTACCACGCACATCGGGCCCGGGCTGGCGTGAGTTGGGCCCTGTTCAACCATAGCCGCGACGTCGCTGCTCTGGACGATGCGATCGGGCATGAAACCCGGGCGGTGATCGCCTGGCGGGGGATCGTTACGGCCGCCGGCGACGTGTATACCGACGACCTGATGATGGGACGCCGCGGGTCCGACCTCTCGGGCCATTGGCGCGACGAGTTGGTCAAACTGGAAGCCGGACTGGAAAAGCTCAAGCAGCAGCGCAAAGCGTTTCGTCCCGAACTGCCGCAAGCCGGGCCGTTGATTGCCCACGTTCCCGTCCGCAAGGCGAAGCCCGAAGAGAATCTCCTCATTCGCGCAACGGTTGCGGCCAAGGAACCGCTCGCGGAAGTCCGGCTGCATTACCAGCGCCCGGGCCAACCCGCGGGTCGCATCAAAATGAAACCGAGTGGCCCGTTTGTCGCCGGCGCGACGATCCCCGCATCGGAGGTCGTCGATGGGCTCCGCTATTGGATCGAGGCGGTCGATCGCGCGGGCCTGGTGCGAGGAAGTACCGCACCGCTGGCGGTTACCGTCAGCGACGACGATCAACCGCCGCTGGTGCAACACGCGCCCATCACCAGCGCCGATGCCGAGAAGCCGCTGGCCGTCACCGCGACGGTTCATGACCCCTCGGGTGTGAAATGGGTGCGGTTGCGTTATCGAAGCGTGACGCAACGGGAGGACTATCGCACACTGCCCATGACACAGGCCGGCGATGACGGGCCGTATCGATGCGTGGTCCCGGCCGAGCATCTTCCGCGGCAGTGGGATTTCATGTACTTTATCGAAGTGATGGACAACGTCGGCAACGGCACGATTCACCCCGACCTGGAGAAAGAAGCCCCGTACGTCGTGGTGCCGCTGCGGCGGTAGTTCGCTGAGTCGCGACCACCTGAACCATTGCTCGTTGGCGACTTGTATGTTACGATCGGCGTTGGAGGCAATGCTCGGCCGCCTTAATCAGGAGGAAGGAATCGTGCGTAACGAGTTTACCGCAATCATCGAGACGGACGGCGACTGGCTCATTGCCTACTGCCCGGAAATCCCCGGCGCCAACGGGCAGGGACGCACGAAGGAGGAGGCCAAGAAGAGCTTGGGCGAAGCCATCGAATTGATCTTCGAAGATCGCCGTGAGGAAGGCATGCGAGGCGTGCCGGAAGATGCGATCAAAGACGTGGTGTCGCTGGGATGAAACGAACTGCCCGGGCCGAACGAAGGCAGACGATGGACTTACTCCAACTACCCGGCGACGTTCCGCAAGTCGAGACAACCCTCACCTTTGCCGACCAACTGGGGCGTTGGAAGGCACGGTGGGGAATCGGCCGGATGCGTTATCGGGTCGCGCCCGGGTTGTACCGCGTCGGGTCGCCGACGGCCGACTCGCCGGTGCTGGTGACGGCCAACTACAAGATGTCCTTCGATCGGCT
>JABMRP010000838.1 GCA_013202535.1 Planctomycetota bacterium | reverse complement strand
GGGTTCGAGTCCCTGCGCCGCTACTTGATGTAACCTGCTTTCGCACAAGCACTTAACGCCGCAAGCTCCGCGTCGTTCGGGGCTTGTGGCGTTTTCTATTAGCCACCTGTTCCGCGTTCCGGCTTTCGGCGAACATGGAGATCGGCGTGCAAATGAGCCCACGACAAGCCGATCTGCCGGCAAACTCAAGAGGGCCCGACTCGGGCTTAACAACAGCAGGGCCGCCCTGTCTTACGTCTCGCCATCGCCAGACGCTCTCAGCAGTTAGGTGATAAGCGACAGCCCGATGGAAGCATGCCCAAGGATCTCGGTCTGTCTCGGCGGTCCATCCGGAATACCTTGACCGGATCTTTGCGCTGCGTGAGGAACACAACGCTGAACGAAACCGCCGTCCGGCTCAGGGGAACGCGTGGTCGCCTTGTCCGCCGGATGTCACGAAAGCTCAGGCGGCGACGCGTCACTTGCCGACATGGTGGCACCGTTGGTTGCGGTTGAGTAGAATCAGGGGAGAGGACTGGCCAGTGTGTTCTCTGTCGGCTACCGTGAAGGCCTCGACGAGCCAGCCGATAGCAGGCCAGACCTAATCTGAGATGCACAGAAAGGCAACGGATGAAACGGCAATTCCCCCTCGCTCTGTTAATCGTGGCGTGCCTCCTTACGGCTCAATCGCGGGCCGGCGACTGGCCGCAGTTCCGATACGACGCGGGTCGCACCGCGGCATCATCGCACGAACTGCCGTCGGACCTTCAGCTTCGCTGGACGCGCGCTTTGCCAGCCCCCAGGCCGGCATTTCCCCGCGACAGCCGGCTCGCGTACGACGCTTCCTACGAACCGGTGGTGCTTGGCAGCACCATGTTCGTTCCCTCAATGGTTACCGACAGCGTCACGGCGTTGGATACCGAGACGGGAAACCAGCGCTGGCGGTTCTTCGCCGAGGGGCCGGTTCGGTTCGCTCCCGTGGCCTGGGAGGGCAAGGTCTATTTCGTTTCCGACGCCGGCTATCTGTATTGCTTGGACGCCAACGACGGGTCACTGTGTTGGAAGTTCCGCGGTCTTCCCGAGGGGAAGCACGACCGAAAGGTCATAGGCCATGGGCGATTGGTTTCGCTTTTTCCGGCTCGTGGTGGTCCCGTCTTGGCCGATGGCGTGGTCTACTTCGCCGCGGGCCTGTGGCCCACCGAAGGCGTGTTCGTTCATGCGGTGGACGCGGAGTCGGGGCAAGCCGTCTGGTCGAACATCGATAGCGGTCACATCCCGAAGAGCAACTGGGACCACGGCATCGGACACTACTCCGGCCTGACGCCCCAGGGCTATCTGGCGATCGTCGGCGACCGGCTGATCGTTCCCTGCGGGGCACAACTACCGGCCTTCTTGGACCTGAAAACAGGCGAACTGCAAACCTACACCATGGGCTGGGGCGGGCGGCTGGGGCTGCCCAAGGGCTGCTGGTTCGTAGCCGGGATCGGCAAGTATCTCAGCCACTCAGGCGATCTGTACGACATCACCCGTCCCAACGAGGAGCGGCTTGCCAAGACCAAGCCTGGCCAGACGGATTACAAGCCCATGCTCTATCCGGGCGGCTGGACCAGGCTGGACATCGAGCGCGCGAACCAGCGAGAACTCGACCGCTTTCGCCAGCCGGTGATGACGCCCGAAGTGATGTATGAAAGCGACCAAAGCATTGTGGCCCGAGACTTGACGACTTATACACTTCAGCCGCGGACCGAGGGCAACATCCCGTCCCACCGCGCCAAGGACCAGATTCCAGACAACTTTGGCGGTGTATTTCGTCAAATCTGGGAGCTGCCATCAAAGCTCGATGTCCATATCAAGGCGGGCAGCAGGCTATATGCCGGTGGACCTGGCGTCGTGGAAGCGATTGACACGGCCGGCCGGGAACCAAAGGTCGTCTGGCGTGCGGAAATCGAGGGTACTCCACAACGAATGTTGGCAGCCGACCAGAAGCTGTTCATCGTAACGGCCGAGGGAAGCATCCTGGCTTTTGCGACTCCGCAGCCTGGCGGCGCGACGACACACACCGTGTCCGCCACTCCTGCCTCCGCCGCCGACCCGTGGACCGAGAAGGCCACTGCGGTCCTTGAGGCCACGGGCGTTCGCGACGGTTACGCCCTGGTGCTGGGGATCGACCGTGGCCGCTTGATCGAGGAACTCGTCCGGCAGTCGAACCTCTACGTGATTGCCGTGGATGACGATCCAAGCAAGGTCTCCGCGGTTCGCGACCGTCTCTACGGCATGGGGTTGTACGGAACGCGGGTAAGCGCGGTGGTCGGCAACCCTGCGAGTTACCCGTTTTCGCCGTATATGGCGAGTCTCGTCGTTTCGGAGACGCCAGACGGTTTGGATCGCGCGGGAGAACGAGCATTGGCCCGCAGGGTATTCCATGTGCTGCGACCCTACGGCGGCGTTGCCGTCGCATGGGGCTCGCTGGCCGACCGCAAGCGGATCGAGGAGATTATCCAAGACGAGGCCTTTGCTGGTGCAAGCGTTCGAGAGGCTGGCAACTTCGTGCTGCTGGCCCGCTCGGGGCCGCTACCCGGGGCCGCGGATTGGTCCCACGCGGAGGCCGACGCCGCCAGTACCGGGGCATCGCAGGACGACTTCATCCGCTCACCCATGGCCGTTCTGTGGTTCGACGCGGCCGGACGGTGGCACAAGTTTCCAGGCCAAGACCAGGTCCGCGTGGCCGGGGGACGTGTTGTGCTGTTGGAGGAAGGCCTGCTACGGGCATCGGACGTCTACACGGGCCGTAAGTTGTGGGAAGTCGAGGTGTCCTTCGGCGTCAGGCCCCTTGCCGACCCGGATGCCCGCGAGGATGTGCGCTACGCGAGACACCGGATATGGGGCCCCCCGCCAAGCCTCGCGCCGACAACGCAAATGGTGGTGATCGAGGACGCGATTTACCTGAGTGCCGGCGCGAGTTGCTTGGTGTTCGATCCGGCCACGGGGCAGCAGGTTGGACGCATCGACGTTCCCGACGGCCTCAAAACACCCTGGGCGAACCTTCGTGTTTACGGCGACTACTTGGTGGGCAGCAGCGGGGCCAATGTGCTGTGCGTACATCGGCTCTCGGGTAAACTGCTGTGGCGGGTTGAGACGACCCGCGCCGCGCTTGGCCTTGCAGTGGGTCGAGACAAGGTGTTCTGTGCCGAACTGACCACTGCCCGGCGCGGCGAAGACGAGCTGCGCGAAGGCAGCATGTTTGCGTTGGACGTTGCCACGGGTCAGCGAGTGTGGCAGAGGGCAGGCGGCGCCCGATTGCGATACAGCCCTTCGCTCGACATCGTGGTCACTCCCACGGGCTTTTATCGCGGTAGCGACGGTAAACCTCTGCCGTGGAATTCGGATTCGCCGCGGAGACGGCTTGTCATCCAGGGAAAAGGGTTGCCCAAGGAAGGACTGCCCGGATTCATCGCCGGCAGTACGCTGCTCACCGG
>JABMRP010000837.1 GCA_013202535.1 Planctomycetota bacterium | reverse complement strand
CTGCTGATCGCCGCTTCGCGCGAGGGCACGCAGCCGGCCAACTTGCAGGGGATTTGGAACGACCAGATGCGGCCGCCGTGGAGCAGCAACTGGACGATGAACATCAACTCGCAAATGAACTACTGGCCCTCGGAGACCTGCAATCTGGCCGAGTGTCATCGGCCGATGCTCCAGTTCATCGCCGAGTTGGCCCAAAACGGACGCAAGACGGCCGAGATCAACTACGGCTGCCGCGGTTGGGTCGCCCATCACAACGCCGACCTCTGGCGACATTCGGCTCCGGTCGGCAATTACGGCGCCCATGGACAGCCCACTTGGGCCAATTGGGCCATGGGCGGCGTGTGGCATACGCAGGATCTTTGGGAACACTACGCCTTCGGCGGCGACGAGGAGTATCTTCGCGAGAAGGCCTATCCGCTGCTCAAGGGAGCGGCCGAGTTCTGTCTCGATTGGCTCGTGCCGGGACCCGACGGAACGCTCGTCACCGCGCCGTCCAGTTCGACCGAGAACCGTTACAAAACGCCCGACGGCTACCAGGGCCAAGTGAGCATGGCCACGGCCCAGGACATCGCTCTGATCGGCGAGCTGTTTGCCAACTGCATCGAGGCGTCGGAGATTTTGGACATTGATGCCGGGTTTCGCGAGAAGCTGAAGACGGCCCGGGGGAAGCTGGCGCCGCTGAAGATCGGCCAATACGGACAGCTTCAGGAATGGTATCACGACTGGGACGACCCGGCCGACCACCACCGCCACTTGTCGCACCTGATCTGCGCCTACCCGGCCCGACAGGTTACACCGCGTGGCACGCCCGAGTTGGCCGCGGCGGTCGCCAAGTCGCTGGAAATGCGCGGCGACGGGCCGGTCGGCTGGAGCCGCGCGTGGGCCGTGAGCCTGTTTGCCCGGCTGCACGACGCCGAGAAGGCCGTCGATCGGGTGGATAAACTGCTCGGCCAGAACTGCAATCCAAACCTGTTTGACCAGTGTTTCGCTGGCCGCGCGATGCCTTTCGAAATTGACGGCAACTTCGGCTTCACCGCCGGGGTGGCTGAAATGCTGCTGCAATCGCATACCGGGGAAATCGAAGTACTGCCAGCGCTGCCCAAGTCATGGCCGGCGGGAAGCGTCACCGGGCTCCGCGCCCGCGGCGGATTCGAGGTCGGGATCGAGTGGAACGACGGTCAGCCATCCCGGGTGTCCATCCGCTCGAAGTTGGGCAACCCGTGCCGCGTGCGTTGCGCCGTGCCGATGACCGTGTGGTGCGCCCCGCCGTTGACCGTGTGGCGCGTTGAATACCAGGTCGAATCGACCTCGCCCGAGAAGGGTGTGATCGAGTTTCCCACCACGATCGACCAGCGGTACGTGCTCGTGCCCGCGTCACGGTGACTTAATACTTATCTTCGGCGTATGCGGCGGGGCGATTGTTACGCCGTTTCCCCGTCGGGGGCTTTATCGAGCAGATCGTAGCGCGGCGCGGCCGGCTGGGCCGAGGCGGTCATCGTCCAGCCCATCCGCAGAGTGCAGAGCACGCCGGCGATGATGCTGGGTATCATGGCCACGAAATAGCCGTCGAGTTCATGCAACGAAGATGTCTCCAGTGATCGGTGGGCCTCGGTGAACGGGTAGGGAGAATAGATCATCAACTGGAAGGCAACCGCGGCGGCCGTGCTGGCGAACATCAGCAGAACGAGAAACTTTCTCGCGATCACTCCCAGACGAAAGACCAGCGAGAGACCGACCAGCACCGCGGCGGCGGCCAACGCGATCCCGCTGCGCGAGGCGTGCCAGATCTGAAACTCGATGGGCACGGGTTCGTAACGGTAACGATCGCTCATGTGGTGGTAATGATCAACCCGGCCGGGCCTCTTCTCTTGACCGGCATCGGCGGCGGCCTCGCTCTTCTGCTCGGGCTGTTCCACCCTTATCTCAACCCAGGGCAGCATGTGCCCCGCACCGGCCACGGCCAGCGCCAGCAGGGTGAGCACGTCGGCGATTACATCCAGGATTCGTCGGGTCAGCATGGCGCTCGTCTCGTGAGGGGTATGGTACGCCGGACACCCCACATTCTACGTGGTTCGGGCATGCAATGCAAATTCGCCGGCCAGATCATCGCCGCGAAGACGGCCGGGAGCTTCCCCCTGGGCGTGACGATCCGCCGCGCTGCATCGCTTGCATACGTTGCTGCATTGCCCGCTGCGCCGCCGAGGAGGCGCCGCCTTGCGTGGACGAGGGGCGCGATTGCGTCGAGGAGGAACGCGCCGACCCCGTGGTCGAGCGGCCGAACTGGACCGAATCGCCGACCAGCGCCGAGAGCGCCTGTTGCACCGACGCCGGGTTGACGCGGGTCATCGGCACCACGACGGTCATCTGGTTCGATTGCAGGGCCGCCTGGTCGAGTTGGTGGACCAGTTCCTCGACTTCCTCGAACAAGGCCTGCGGAGCGGAGACGATGACCGAGTTGGTTCGCGGATCGACCCCGATCGTCATCTTCTCGATCTCTTCGGCTGTCCCTCCGCCGCGAGAACCGCCGCGCCCACCCCGACTGCCGCGCAACATCTGCATGATGTCCTGCGGCGACGGCTGCTTCTGGCCACCAGCACCGCCGGCGGAGACCATGCGGTTGCTATAGACTTCCTTGACGATCTGGGCGATTTCCGCGGCATTCGTGTTGAACACGGGAATGAGCCGCGGCTTGGGCACGGCATCGATTTCTTCCGGGCTCCCCTTTTGGTCGAGAATTTTCAACAGGCGCTCGATCGTGTCCACGTCGAGAGGGTTGGCCTGAACGATCAGGGCGTTGAGCCGCGTGTCGGGTGTGATCTGGATCGATCCGGTGGGCGCGATGCTGCTGCCGCCCCCGCCCCCCATTCCCAGCAAGGTGCCGAGCATACCACCGCCCATGTCTCCCATCGCCGCGCCGGCCAAATCCCCCAGCAACGACCCGCCGCCGCCGCCCGATTCTTCGCCCAGCGTGCCTCCGCCGAAGATCTTGTCCAGCGTCTGTGCCGCGGCGCCGGCCTTGACGTACTTGAGATAGAAGATGGTGATCTCCGGTTCGTCCGGGTAGAAACTTCCGCTAAGCGTGTTCAGCAGGTCCTCGAATTCGTCCAGCGCCGCCGTGTCCTCCGACGCGATGAGCAGCCCGCCCGGACCGGGAGCAACAATAATGACTGCGGGAGGGCCGCTTCTCTCAGCCGGCGCGGTCGGCGGTTCGGTAGGTGCGGTTTCGGTCGCCGGTTCGGCAGGTTCGGTGGGCGGTTCGACGGTCTCGGTCGTTGTGGTCTGAACGGCAAGCCACACACGGGCGGCCGGTCTGTGGACGGCGGCCGACTTCGACTCGCTTGGCGACGCGGGAACGTCGTCGCTGGGTGCGTTGCTCGGCGGCACGACGGGCACTGCGCCGGGTTCGCGCGGGGGGGGAATCACGTCCGGCATTCGCGGAGCCGCCGGGCCGAGCAGATTGTTCAGCAGCGTCTCGGGCGTGTCGACTCCGAGGGGTTCGGTGGACGGCCCCTCTCCGCCGGGTCGCACGGCCGGGATGTCCGTCGAAGGGGTAACCACGCGAATCGGATTGGGCCGCACCGACGGCCAGATCTGCTGCATGCGTTCCATGGCCGTCTGGGCCGCGCGGCCGGTAAGAGGAATCAGTCGAACCTTGCCGCCGGATTCCGCCAACTCGCCTGAGCCGCGCTCTCCCATCT
>JABMRP010000836.1 GCA_013202535.1 Planctomycetota bacterium | reverse complement strand
CGTCAATCCGGCGAACAGTTGGCATTGGTGGCCCATCTACGAAGACGTGCCGCCGCGCAAGCATCTGATCGCCCTGCACGCCGACTCGGGCAAAGTGCTTTGGAAGAAGGACGACTCCGAGGCGGCCGAGATCATGCCCACCACCTTGGCTGCGGCCGGCAAGCGAGTCTTCTTTCAAAGCCACAAGGAAGTTCTCGCGCTGGACGGTTCCTCGGGCAACGTACTCTGGCGTGCCGCGCGACCGGTTGCTTGCGACCGACCTACCTGGTCGGCCCCAACGCTGGTCATCCACGGCGACGTCGTGCTCTGCGGAGATCGGGCCGTTGAGAGTTCGCCCCCCGGTGTGCCCGAAACAACCAAGCCCAGCCGTTGGGTTGTCAGTTCGACCGGTGGTATCGCCCCCAAGGGCCAAATCATTGCGTTTGCCACCGCCACCGGCGAGAAACTCTGGGAGTCGGACGGCCGCGAGTGTTACAACGCGCCGGTCGACGTCTTGGTGGCCGACGACATGGTCTGGTCGGGTAACCTCGTCCACTCTCGCGATCCGGGGATCTCAACCGGCCGCGACGTACACACGGGCGAGATCGTGAAAACGCGTCCGCCGGATCAGCAGTTCTTCAAGATCATCATGTCGCACCACCGGTGCCATCGCAACAAGGCGACCGTGAAATACCTCGTGCTGGGTCGCGACGGGATCGAACTGATCGATCTGGCCACCGGCAAGGGATTCGGCAACTCGTGGGTGCGCGGCTCGTGTCAGTACGGAGTCATGCCGTGTAACGGGTTGATCTACGCGCCGCACCACTCGTGTGCCTGTCACGTCGAGTCGAAGCTCAACAACTTCAACGCGCTGGCCCCGGCGGCAAAAGCCGGCGAGCCGATCCCCGGCGCCGATCAACCGCGCCTTCAGCGCGGCCCGGCCTATTCGCTCTCGTCTCCCGCTGGAAAAGCCGCGGAAGGCGATTGGCCCACCTATCGTCACGACGCGGCGCGCAGCGGCCGCAGTTCGTGCGCCGTGCCAGTAACCTTGAAAAAGGCCTGGGAGACCGAGATGTCGGGCGACCGGCTCAGTTGCCCGGTGATCGCCGATGGGAAAGTGTTCGTTGCCCGAATCGATCGTCACGAGGTTTGCGCCTTGGACTCCGACAATGGCAAGCTGCTTTGGAGCTTCACCGCCGGCGGACGCGTCGATTCTCCACCGACGATTCACGGGGGCACGGCCATCTTCGGGTGCGCCGACGGATGGATCTACTGCGTACGCGTCTCCGACGGCCAATTGGCATGGCGATTCCGTGCCGCGCCGGGCCAGCGGCGCATCGTCTCCTACGACCAATTGGAATCGGCCTGGCCCGTCCACGGCAGCGTGCTCGTTCCCCAGGGTGTGATCCACGCGGTGGCCGGACGGACCACCTATCTCGACGGCGGCATGGTCCTCTGCCGGCTCGACGCATCGACCGGGAAACTGCTTTCGGAAACGCCCATCACCGGCGCCGCTTTGCCCGATGTGCTCTCCAGCGACGGCACCTCGGTCTTCTTGCGCCACCGGCGATTCGACGAACAGGGGGCCGAACAGCAAGGCAACGTGTCGCATCTCTACAGCCCGGCCGGATTCCTCGATGGTTCGTGGTGGCATCGCACCTACTGGCAGGTGGGCACCGCGATGCGTTCCGGTTGGGGTGCCTGGCCCAACTCCGGCAATCAGGTTCCCGCGGGAAGATTGTTGGTGGTCGACAACGACTCGACTGTGTACGGCTTTGGGCGGTTCAATCAATATCACCGCCACGGCACCCACGTGGGGCTCGGCCGCGTGCGATACTTTCTCTACGCCTCCGCTCCCAAGACCGAAAAGAAACCCGGTCAACCGCCGCGGCGCACCGGCGCGGCACCGGCGGGCGTTCCGTCGCGATGGTCGGAGTCGCTGCCGCTGTTGGTGCGGGGCATGGTGCTCTGCGAAGGAACGCTTTTCGTCGCCGGCCCGCCGGATGTCGTTAAGTACGCCCCCGAGAGTGCCACCGACCCGTACCATAGCAACTCGCCGGAAGCGCTCCGCGAGCAAGAGGCCGCGCTGGCCGGAAAACGGGGCGGGCTGCTCTGGGCCGTCTCGGCCGACGACGGCACCAAGCTGGCCGAGTACCCGCTCGAAGCGCCGCCGCAGTGGGACGGTCTGGCCGCCGCCGGTGGCCGGCTCTATCTGACGACGACCGACGGCAAGATCCTTTGCATGGAAAATGCGAAATAGCGACTCGTACAGTAGCCATCTCGCTGGAGCGAGATGTAGCCTTTGAAGCTCCAGAGTATTCTGGCCACATCTCGCGGAGCGAGATGGCTACGGTACGAAAGCACGAAGCGAAAGGAACACGCATGACATTCTGGCGAAGCGCAATCGTACGCGCCTCCATCGGTCTCCTGGCGATAGCCGGCATGGCCCAAGCGGCGATGGCCGCTCCTTCGGCAACGGATATTCTCGACGCCACCGGAGTCAAGGGCGGCCTGATCGTCCACGTCGGCTGCGGCGACGGCCGGCTAACTGCCGCGCTGCACGCCGGCGATGCGTTTCTCGTGCATGGCCTCGACACCGAAGCGGAGAACGTCGAGCAAGCCCGCGAGCATATCCGCTCGAAGGGACTTTACGGCCCGGTGTCGGCCAGCGTGTTCGACGGACGGCACTTGCCCTACGCCGACGATCTGGTGAACCTCGTCGTTGCGGAGGATCTGGGCGAAGTCGACAAGACCGAGGTACTGCGCGTTCTGGCTCCGGGCGGAGTGGCATACATCGGGGATGGCGGTAAGTGGACCAAAACCGTCAAGCCGCGGCCCGACGAGATCGACGAGTGGACCCATTTTCTCCACGACGCGTCGAACAACGCGGTGGCCAACGATACGCAAGTCGACACGCCGCGGCGGCTCAAGTGGACCTGCGGACCGTTGTGGACGCGGAGCCACGAGTTCAACTCAAGCGTGTGCGCGATGGTCTCCGCCGGAGGACGCGTCTTCTACGTGCTCGATGAAGGACTGACCGGCATCACGGCGCCGCCGATCCCCGAGCGATGGATGCTCATCGCCCGCGACGCATTCAACGGAGTGCTCCTCTGGAAACGGCCGTTGGACCAATGGGGAACCGGCGCGTGGCGGAACAAGGCGCTGCGAAGTATTCCCGCCACTGTGCCGCGGAGTCTGGTGGCCGAAGGAGATCGGGTCTTCATGACGCTCGGCTACGGCGCGGCGGTGTCGATTCTCGATGCGGCGACGGGCCGGATCGTGACAACTTGCGAAGGCACCGAAGGGGCCAGTGAAATTCGATGCAGCGACGGTGTGCTGATCGTTCGCCGCGGAACCGGCGCGATCACGGCGAACGATGCCAAGACCGGCCAAAGGCTGTGGGAGGTCAGCGGGAGCATTCGGCCACTGACGCCGGCCGTTTGTCGCGGCAAGGTGTTCTTTGTTGACGGGAAGACGCTCTCGTGCCTCGGCCTGAAGGACGGCAAGCCGATCTGGAACATGCCCGCCACCGCGGTCGTCTCGCTGCTGCTGGTCCACGAGGATCGCGTTGTG
>JABMRP010000835.1 GCA_013202535.1 Planctomycetota bacterium | reverse complement strand
CGCCAGACCCGCTCGCCGCGACGGGCCACGCTGTGCCGGAAGGGCGGTACCGCCCACTGTGACACCCTTTGACCACTTCGAGGAGTCTGCCATGAGACGAATGCCCGCTTTGCTTTGCGTTGTCCTGCTGACCGGTTCCCTTTCGGCGGCCGACAAACCGGCCGAGGACGAGGGTTTCGCGCGACTGTTCGACGGCAAAACCTTCGCCGGCTGGGAAGGTAACCTCGACGTCTTCCGCGTCGAGGACGGGGCGATCGTCGCCGGCAGTCTGAAGGAACGGGTGCCGCGGAACGAGTTCCTGTGCACCAAGAAGGAATACGCCGACTTCGAGTTGCGTCTGAAGTTCAAGCTGCTGGGCAAGGGGGCCAACGCGGGCGTGCAGATCCGCAGCCAGCGGATCCCCAACCACCACGAGATGATCGGCTATCAGCCCGACTTGGGCGACGGTTGGTGGGGATGCCTGTACGACGAGTCGCGCCGGCGACGCGTGTTGGCCGGCCCGTCGAAGGAGGTGCGAGCCAAGATCGTCCGCCGCGACGATTGGAATGAGTATACGATCCGCTGCCAGGGCCCGCGGATTCAACTCTGGATCAACGGTCAGCAAACGGTCGACTACACCGAAGACGACGCATCAATCCCGCAAAAGGGCCTCATCGGACTGCAAATCCACGGCGGCGCGCCCAGCGAGGCGTGGTACAAGGACGTGCGGATCAAGGAACTATGACGATCAAGAACATGCCAACCTTTCTCTACTTCGACCTCGGCAAGGTACTCGTCGATTTCAGTACCGATCGGATGTGCCAACAGATGGGCGCCGTTGCCGACGTCGATCCGGAAGAGGTGCGCGGAACGATCTTTCATTTCCAATTGCAGTGGGAACTGGAACGAGGCCGCATCACGCCGGAGGAGTTCTACGCCGGGTTCTGCCGACGGCTCGAAATTACGAAAAACCGGCCCGATTTCGACGCCCTGCTGCAAGCGGCCAGCGACATCTTCTGGCTCAACGAGGGCACGGCGCCGATCATCGAGCGGCTCCGTCAAGCCGGTCACCGGCTCGGGGTCCTCTCCAATACCTGCGTGAACCATTGGGAGCATTGCATCGAGCGCTGGCCCTTTCTCAATGAGGCGTTCGAGCAACACGCGCTGAGCTATCAGATTGGGTTTTCCAAGCCGGAGGCTCCCATCTATCGGGCGGCCGCCGAGATGGCCGGCGTCGATCCATCGCAAATCTTCTTCATCGACGACCTGCCCGACAACGTCGAAGGAGCAAAGGCCGCGGGTTTTGACGCCGCACTCTACACCTCGGCCGACGAACTGACCGAGCAGTTGCGAGCCCGCGGGATTGCCGTCTGACGGCGGCCCGGGGCGATTCTTTCACGGGAAAGAGGTTCCCCCTTTTCTTGGGGTGCGTCCGGTATTCTCGGGGAGTTGACCAGACGGCGTTTCACCGCAACCGAACGCCCCAGAGCACTGAATAACACCCCCCATTGTGCGTACATCAACTCGCATCCCGTGGCGTGCAACGTCGAATATGCCGGTAGAATCGGTCCCAAGCCGAAGGGAAAACCCGTTCAGCCGGGGCGTCTATTTCAATCTCTTCATACCGTCCCGGGCTAGCCAATCCGAGGCCAACGTCCCCTTCCTCTGGGCAGAAAAGAACCACCAGTCCGCGATTCGTAACGTAGAGTTTCCCGGATGGCCGCTCACCAGGGCAAGAGAGACGCCATGGGCGGCCGTTTTCACGACCGTGGAGCGTGCGTCACTGGATCATTGGGCAGCAATCGTCGCCGATTGGGCAAGGGACCGCCCGGTGGGTTGCATGGGAGTCGGTACACGCATCGAACGATGCGTTGGAACGAAACGACTGAAACAGGAGGGCAAAATGGCTTCGTTACCAGGCGCGTACCCCGCAGTACGCCCGACACTTCAAGACGTCGTTGACCGCGTGCATGACATTTCCACGCTGCCGCAGATCGCTCTGCAGGTCATGGAAGTGGCCAACGATGCCGACTCGGGCGCCCGTGAACTCAAGGAGGTCATGGAAGGCGATGCGTCGCTGAGTTCGAGGGTCTTGCGGTGCGTCAACTCCTCGCAATACGCAAAGCGGGGAAAGATCACCAACCTTCAGCAGGCGATCGCCTACTTGGGCATGCAGCAGATCCGCAATCTGGCCGTCACGGCCAGCGCGAGTAAGTTGTTTGCCGCCGGGGGTATCATCGGATCGTACGATCGGGCCGGGCTGTGGCGCCATCTGGTGACGGTGGGGATTTGCGCGCGGCTGATCGCCATGCGACTCAACTTCTCGGACTTCGAGGACGTCTTCCTGGCCGGGCTGTTGCACGACATCGGGGTCGTCCTCGAAGACCAACACGTGCATGAACCCTTCACCGAGGTCATTGAATCCCTGGAGAAGGGAAAAACGCTCTCCGAAATCGAGCGTTCGCATTTGGGATTCGACCACGCGGTACTCGGCGCGAAGATTGCCGAGAACTGGAAGTTTCCTCCCGGAGTTCTCGCCACCATTCGCTACCACCACAATACGACAGGCTATCGGGGCGACCAGATCGAAGTCATACGTTGTGTCGAGGTGGCAAACTTCATTTGCTCTCTCAAGGGAATCACTTCCGTGGGAGTCCATCTTGTCGCCTTCCCGCAATCCGCGATCCGCGGCCTGTCGCTTTCCAAGGAAGATATTCTGGTCTTGGCGCAGGATCTCGATCGCGAACTAACCAACAACGAGAATATGCTGCAGATATAGGTCACGCCGGATGGACGACTTCCTCACCCAAATCGAGAGCCTCTTCGAAGACGACGACACCACCGTCGGCGGGGCCGATAGCCTGGCGCCGGTTGCCGAGTTGCTCGACTTCTGTCGCCCCTCGCTCTTGGTGATCGCCGATTGCCGCGGGAAAGTCCAAGCCACCAGCGGTCCCCAAGGGCGAGAGAATCTGGCGATTGCGAGAGAACTTGCCCGGAAGATCGCCGCCGGCTTGACCGGAGACGGTGTTCACGTCTTGGACTCGACCGCCGAATCTCGGCCGGAGCAGGCTTTCGGTGTACGTTTGCGCGAATCGGACGGCGGAGGGATATTGGGGGGGCTGACGCGGTTGACCGGCGACGCGGAGCCGCGACTCCAGAGCATGACGACGGCACTATGCGCCTGCGGGGGCTCGGTCTGTCGGCTGATCGAAGAGCAATCGCGCACGCAACGACTGGAGACTCAAGTCCGCCACTTGCAGATGGAGGAATTGACGCTCAAGGCGGCCCACACGGAGGCCGCCGCCAACGCCATCGAGGAGCAGGAGAAACGTCTCCGCGAGGAGCGCGACAAGTTGGCGATGAAGGAAGAATGCATCGCCACGGAAGCCGCCAATCAGTCGAAAAGCGACTTCCTGGCCAATATGAGCCACGAGATCCGTACCCCGCTCAACGCCATTCTCGGGTTCACCGAACTCCTGCTCAAGGGGGCCGACGGTGGCGACGAAACGGAGCGGCAAGACTATCTGAGCACGATCCACCGCAGCGGCAAACACTTGCTGGAATTGATCAACGATATTCTCGATCTCTCGAAAATTGAAGCCGGACGCATGGAAGTCGAACAGATCGAGTGCTCGCCGCACGAGATCGTCGCCGGCGTCGTGTCGTTGCTGCGCGTCCGGACCAAGGAAAAGGGGCTTCGGTTTCAATGCGAGTGGCCCGACCCTTTGCCCGCGGTGATTCGCACCGACCCCGTGCGGGTGAAGCAGTTGTTGATGAACCTGGCGGGCAATGCGATCAAGTTTACCGATCAGGGCAGCGTGCGGATCGTAACCCGGTTGATCACGGCGCCGGGCCCGCCCCGGATCGCGATGGACGTGATTGATACGGGAGTCGGAATCGCTCCCAAGAAACTGGAGAGCATCTTCGACGCGTTCGTGCAGGCGGACAGTTCGGTGACGCGCGAATTCGGCGGCACGGGACTGGGGCTTGCCATCAGCCGGCGCATTGCCACGGCGTTGGGCGGAGAACTCACGGTCCGTAGCGAGCCGGGAAAGGGCAGTGTTTTCACCGCGACCGTCGCCACCGGCCCGCTCGAGGGTGTGGAAATGCTCTCCGCGCCGCCGTCCGACGGGGTGGCCGCCAGTGGCCCCGCCGAAGGTCAGGTGGAAACGGCCTTGCCAGCGGCGAGAATTCTGCTGGTGGAAGATGGAAGCACGAATCGCAAGCTGATCAGCCTCATTCTTCGCCGGGCGGGCGCCGAGGTGGTGCCCGCGGAAAATGGCGCCGTGGGGGTCGAGTTGGCCATGGAAAGCACCTTCGACGCGATCCTGATGGACATGCAGATGCCGGTGCTGGACGGCTACTCGGCAACCCGCAAGCTGCGCGAACTAGGCATGCGGATACCGATCATCGCCTTGACGGCACACGCCATGTCGAGCGACGAAGCGAAGTGCCGTCAGGCCGGCTGTTCCGGATACCTGTCCAAACCGGTCGATGCAAACCGCCTGCTGCGGATGCTTGCCGAGGTGATCGCTCCCGAGGAGTCTCCGATCGTCGCCGAGCCGGTCTCGCTCTGTGAACCCCGCCACCTCGTATCGACTCTGCCGACCGACGATCCGGACTTTCTCGAAATCGTCGAGGAGTTTATCGAGAAGTTCGGCGAGCAACTGGAGATCATGGAGCGGGCGAGTGGGGAGGAAGACATGGAGACATTGGCCCAACTGGCACACTGGCTTAAAGGATCGGGAGGAACGGCAGGGTTCCCCGCGCTCACCGAACCGGCAAAACGGCTCGAAGACGCGGCCAAACGAGGCGAACCCCTTGCGGTTCAAGCTGCTCTTGGAGAACTCCACCAACTGGCCGCGAAAATGACGATCTCGAACGTACCCGTTTGAACGATCTCGCCGTGCCCGAGAGAAGGTCCGGCGAAAATGCGACGCACGACGACGACTATCCGATTAATACCCTTTCTCCCACGCGAATGAGAATTGAATTCATGAACGACTCGGACTCAACTTCCGTGGTGCCGGGCAACCTCGACTCAGCAGCCCGCCAGGCGGACACGATACGAACTCTGTTCGGCAGCCCGCGGCTTTGCATCGAGCCGGTGTTGAACGGTTCGTCCGTGGACGAAGTGATCTCGAACCCTCGGATCGCTATCGTCGACGATGAGCCGATCAACATCAAGGTCGTGCGGAAGCACTTGAAACTTGCCGGATACCAGCAATTCTTCACGACCGAAGATTCGACCCGGGCGATGGATCTCATTCGCACGGAGTATCCGGACGTGGTCCTGCTGGACATCATGATGCCGCAGGTAAGTGGCCTGGAGATTCTCGCCGAACTGCGGCAGACCGACGAGTTTATCGATCTGCCCGTGATCATTCTGACCGCGGCGACCGACACGGCCACGAAGATGGAAGCCCTGCGGCTTGGAGCGACCGAGTTTCTGGGGAAACCCGTCGATGCCGCGGAACTTGAGGCGCGTCTGTGCAACGTGTTGATAGCCAAGGCACACCGCGACCGCATTAAGGGCTACGCTTGGGAACTCGAAATCGAAGTGGCGGTTCGTTCGGCGGAATTGGCGGCGGCCCATCACGAGGTGGTCCAATGTCTGGCAAAAGTGGGTGAATTTCGCGATAACGAAACGGGTAATCACGTTCTCCGCGTGGGGCGTTACGCGGAGATCATCGCCTTGCGCATGGGCTTGGGGGGCGAGTTTGCCGAGAGAATCCGCCAGGCCGGGGCGCTGCACGACATCGGGAAGGTGGGGGTCCCCGACTCCATCCTCTGCAAACGCGGCAAGCTTGACGCGGCGGAGTTCGACGTAATGAAGCGCCACTGCAAACTCGGCAGGGACGCTTTCTTGATGCAAGGCGATGGAGGCAACGCGGCGAAGTCCGCATCTCGCTCGCCCGCGGAGCAACTGGTCGCCCCCGTCGGAAACTCGCCGATCCTCCGGATGGCGGCGTCGATCGCCTACACGCACCACGAGAAATGGGACGGAACCGGATACCCGCGCGGATTGCGGGGCGAGGACATTCCTCTGGAAGGCCGGATCACCGCCGTGGCCGACGTATTCGACGCGGTAACCAGTCCGCGCCCCTACAAGCCCGCGTTCTCGCTCGAAAAATCCCTGGCCATTATGAAGGACGGTAGCGGAAGCCACTTCGATCCGGCCGTGGTCGAAGCATTCTTCGCGGAACTCGATGAGATCGTGACGGTGTATTCCCAATATGCGGATCTCCCGGACGGCTCCCCGGCCGATGCGGACTATCCGCAGATACCGTCCGGTTCGACTCATTGACAGAAACCGCGGGAACCCCTCAATAAACAGATTCCAGCGGCGAGCAGCAACCATGAACGGCGTTATCCAAGGCATCTCATCCTTCGTGGAAGAGCAAGACGATTCCCGCGCGGACTCGTCGTTGCGCGAAGTGCTGGTCGTCGATGACGATCCGGCCACGTTGAAACTTCTGGCGACCGTACTAGAAACCAGCGTACCTGTCCATTTTCGCACGGCGCCGCCATGGCGGCAAGTGGCTGGATAGCGAGTCGGACTTGTGGGCCGGATCTTTCTTAGTCGCTAGCGAAAAACGCCGGGGTAGCATTGGCTTTTTGGAGTGTGGCCAGTTCCAAGT
>JABMRP010000085.1 GCA_013202535.1 Planctomycetota bacterium | reverse complement strand
GTCGATCGCCATCACCGTTCTTCAGGCCCAGCGAGACAAAGGCGTCGAGCGACGTCGAGTCGGAAGGGTCGTCGGCGTCCTGGAGCAACGCGGCGGTGTCCTTGAGATCCTGGCGCCATTTCGCCAACTTGGCCTTGGCGTCGCGAGCCCGGTGCGCGACTCGCGATTTCCTCATGCACTGATCGACCCGGCCCAGCAATTCGTCGAAATCGATTGGCTTGAGCATGTAGGCCAGCACGGGTAATCCGATCGCAGCGACGGCCGTATCGACCGACGGGTTGCCGGTCACCAGGATCGTCGGCATCCCCGGGGCGATCTCGTGCAGCGCTCGGATCAACTCCAGGCGGGGGTTGCCCGGCATACGGATGTCGGATATCAGCAGATCGTAGCGGTTGCGCGACAACAGGCCGGCTGCTTCGGCCGCATCTCTCGCGCAGTCGCACCGGTAATCTCGGTACCCCAACAGTTCGGCCGTGGTTTCCAGAAACATCGGTTCGTCGTCGGCGATCAGGATTCTACCGGCACTGGGCATCGGATTCTTTCTCCTGGGGGGGCACGATCGGCTCAAGAGATGTTATCGGCAAATGGAAGTGAAATTCACAACCTTTGCCGTGAGCGGATTCGAAACGCAAGGATCCGCCGGCGGCTTCGGCCAGCCCCTTGGAAATCGACAGGCCTAGCCCAAGCCCCCCTGCGGTGTCGGATGCCTTCGTCGTAAAGAAGGGCTCGAAGACGACAGGCCGCACATCTTCGGGGATACCGGACCCCCGATCGATCACGCGAAGCTCCAGTGCGTGTTCGGTCACCGCTACGGCGACCTGGATTTTCTCGTTGGGAGGAGAGGCTTCGATGGCATTGAGCAGCAGGTTGTAGAGTACCTGGCGGAGTGTGTTTTCCGGCAATTTCGTGACCACCGGGTTCTGCGGTGCATGCCACTGGATAGAAACGGCCTGCTTTCGGCAGGCCGGCTCGAGCATCGCCAGCAGGTCGTCGAGGACTCTGGCCACGTCGACTCTCGCGGGGATGTCCATCGCCGGGCGGTGTAGATCGAGCATGTGCCGGACGATCCCGGCCACGCGATCGATCTCCTTTTCGATCCGCGCGAGGAATTTGTGCGAGCGATTCTCCCGGCCGACGCTCTCTCGGACGATGCGAAAGCCGTTCTTGATCCCGGCCAGCGGGTTGTTGATCTCGTGGGCCACGCGAGCGGCCATCCGTCCCGTGGCGGCCAGTTTCTCGACCGCCATCCGCTGCCTTTCGCTTTCGCGCAACGCCTGCTCGGCTCGTAGCCGAGCGATGGCGCTGCCGATCTGTCCGGCGATCATTTCCAGCGAGCGGCGGGCGAGAAGCGGGACGTCGTCGGCACGTCGTGAGGCAAGGTTCAGGGAGCCGATCGCATGTCCCTTGTGCAGTATCGGCAGGACGGCCATGGCGCGCAGGCCTTCGTGGGCCATGGGGCCCTCCAGCGGCGCGCCGATCTTCGCGTGGCGGTTGTAGACCGGCTTGCCCGCGACGACAAGCTGCGAGTTAGCGGAATCGGCCCCGTAATGCAAGACGGCCTGGACGAAATCCCCCGACAATCCCCGGTGGAATGCAAGCTCCATGTCGCCGGACTTGTCGTTGATGAGATAGATTCCACCGCATTCCATCTCCGAGGCCTTAATCGCCGTGTCGAGGCACAATCGCAGCCCCCGGTCAAGATCGTGCGTGGCCGAAAGTGCCGCACTCAGCTCGTGCTGCCGCCGTATGATGTTCTCCGCCCGTCGGCGATCCGCCACTTCGGTCCGCAGGTCTTCGTTGACAATGCGTAGTTTCGCCGTCCGCTCCGCAACGAGTTCCTCCAGCCGTTCGCGGTGAGCCTCTTCGGCTTTTTTCAACTCGGTGATGTCGCGGGCGATCCCGTCGATTTCGGTGACGCGTCCCGAGGAATCGAAGTGGAAGTGGCAGGTCCAGATCATATGGCGGACTTTGCCCGCCCGGCTGATTTGCCGGTTCTCGATACTCGCGCTGGCGGTTCGGTCGCGCACACACTGCTCGAACCAGTGTTGCGTTCGCTGCTGGTCTTCCGGGTGGACGAAGTCGAAGGCGGGCAGCCCGACGCAGGAGTCCGGTTCCCGGCCGTAGACTGTCGCGGCCGCGTGATTAACGAACGTGAATCGGCCCTTGTCGTCAACCCGGGTCACGAGGTTGTCGGTGCCCTCGACGAATTGCCGGTACAATGTTTCGCTTTGGCGGAGTGCTTCTTCCGCGGCCTCGCGGTCGGCGATCCCTCGCGAGATGCGCCGCGAGGCAACGGCGATCCCCAGGAGTCCCAGCAGCCAAAGCACCGTGTGTCCCGCGGCTTGCACCAGTTTGTTCTTTCTCGCCACGGCCTCCAGCGGTGCCATGGGAACCGAAACACTCACGCCGCCATGCACGTCGCCCACCTGATAGCCTTGATCGCCGTGACACTTGAGACAATTCCGCTGGGTCAACATGGGCTGCATCAGGCGAAGGTACGGTTGGCCGTCGAGTGTGGTCAGTTCGGACCATTCCGGATCGCCCTGCTCGAAAGCCTCCAGTGCCTGGCGTTCCCAGTCGTCGGGCCCATTCTCGGGCCGCAACGGCTTGAGACTCGTGACGTGGGCCCTATCTCCGTGCGAACGAGGGTGCTGCTCGTTCATTTGCCGGATCAAGTGGGCCGGATTCATCAGGGTTAGTCGCTTGCCCGAGGGCGTGGTGATATCGCGATCCGGCAGATGGGCGAGATACGGACTGGGGGGCGTCTGCTCGTCGATCGGTACGTAGACGCCCCCGTGCAACGTCGCCCAATGGCGCAGATCCTGATCCTTCTGGAAATGGCCGCGTGCTTCGGCCGCCGCAATGGTCCGCACACCCTGCGTCTCGCGAAGGATGTTCCAGCCGAGCGACCCGCCCGCCACCAGCGTCCAGAGAACCGCCAACACGCGCGCATAACGCCTCAACTGCAATTTTTCGCGGGCATCGCCGAGCCCCTCTCGGCCGTTGTTTTCGCCACCAGCCACGGTATCCTCCGCCGACTCCCGACAGCCCGTTGAGAAAGTGCAACCAGATGAAAAGGAGGTGTCATGGGCGGCGCATTCTTTGCGCAAATCGAACCCCCCCCGGTATTGTTCGTATCTTCGCCATATTCGGAGAGGTCGCTGGAGACGATCTTGCCGAACTTCCACAGAATGGCGTGAAGATCGACGTAACCGGCATAACCGGAACGTCATCGCGGGGGGTGCTGGGGTGCCATGGGCAGCTTGTCTGCCCTTGTTTTCGGGGAGTCCAGCAAGGGCGGGCAAGCCGCCCATGGCACCCACCTTCGGCAAGCCCCGGACGCTTGTCCGGGGGCGAAACCGGCGAGGTTGCCCGCTATCGGCGGCGCCGGGCAAAGAAGACCAGACCGATCAGGCCCAGGGCGGCCAAGACGATCGTCGATGGCTCGGGAACCGCAGAGAAAACGTTGAACTCCGATAGCACGATGTTGCCGCTGTAGCCGGGGAAACCGACATAGCCGTTGGGCCCGGTGAGAGCCTCCAGCCGGAAGCCCGTAATTCCCCCGAAGCTGCCGTTGACGAACACTTGATAATTATCCGGCACGGCGTTGTCACCCGTGATCGCGACGGTATTGTCGAGATTGATCGCGGCGTCGCTGCCGGGCAAACTCGTGAAGGCCTCGCTGGGTGTGAGTTCAAACCAGTTGATGGAAGAATCGGTTGCCGTCGGATCGGGATCGGTGGTGGCGGAAAGACGGAAAAGCTGCAGCTTATGAGCAACCCACGGGTTGGTGTGGTTCAGTTCAAACACGATCTGCGTGGCATAAAGCGGTTCGGTGGTCTGGAACACGGCCGTCTGATTCTGGTTATGCTGGCCGCTGATGCCCCAGCCCGTGCTGCCATGCTCGATGCCGTCGATGGCGGCGGCGATGGTGTAGGCACCGCCCTGGTCGAACGTCGCCGTGGCGTTTTGCAGGTTGACGTCGCTGTAAACCGGCCCCACCACGGCAGCGGCCGCCGAGGGATCGAATTCCACGCCGAACTCCGTCAGCACGGCGTTGCCGTTACTGTTATGCGGAGCCCCGGCACTGCGGCCCACGTAACCATCGGGGCCGGGCAGAACCTCCAGCCGCAGGCCGGTGATGTTGGCCAGCGGGCTTTGCGCCGTAACGGTAAAAGTATCCGAAACCGGATTCGCGCCCGAGACGGTGATGATGTTGTTCGGCCCCACGGTTACCGTCGCGCCGCCACGGGAAACGACGTTGACCGGATTGAGCAACGTAAACACACCCGGCGCGGGATCGTTGTCGCCGGCCGGGGTTTCGGCGCCGGTCGGCGGGTTGCCGTCGGCAAACAGCGACCGGTCGGCATCGGTGGCCGAAAGGCGGAACCGTTGAAGTGCGTGGCCTGTAGAACTATTCTGGAAAAGATCGAACGTCAGCAGCCCGGAGCCCGTCAAGTCCTCTTCCGCTTCCCAGGTAATCACGGTGTTGCCTCTTCGGGCATTGTAGAAGCCCATGCCGCCGCCGCTGGTGTTGCCGTCGATGGTCTGATCGACGCTGCCGTAGTTGTCTTGATGGTACGACGCAGTGGCTTCCTGCAACGCCACCGTCGGCGCGGCGGGGGCGAAGACCTCGACTTCGGCGATTTGGGGGGAGTAGGCGACGTTGCTCGGGCCGGTGATGCGAACCCACTGCCCACTGAAATCTCCCGCCGCGTCCAACGCCGCGGTAATCGTGTCGACGCCTCCGGAGCCCGAGTTGCTGTTGTCGCCGCGGATGTTGGCGCTCCAGACCGCGGGGCCAACGTTGCCGTTGTCGTCGGCGTGCAGCGAGACGGTGTAGTTGGACAGCCGGTCCGTGCAACAGCCGTCGTTTCGGTTGTACACGTAGATGCTATTGGCGTCGACCGGCCGCGGGCCCAGGTCGATGTCGTAGGAAAACGTTCCGCCGCTGGGTGTGTTCGCGTGTGAGCGGTTGTTCAGATCGCCGTCGGTGAGATGCGCGGCGACTTCCCCGCCATACGTTGCCCCCGAGGTCCTCACCGGGGCGCCCAACGCGCGATTCGCCAGGTAGTCGCCTTGCACTTCGATCTCGGCGACCTGGAGCCAGTAGTTGGTGGCCCCGTCGTCGATCTTCTCGACCTTGACGTACTGTCCCACGGCGGTGCTGGCCGCGGACACGGAATCGATACCCCCGACGCCGGAGTTGCTGTTGTCGGTGCGCACGTCGGCCGACCAGACGGGCGTGGGATCGATCGCGCCGCCGATCCCCGCGTTGTGAACCGAGACACGGTAATTGGTCAACCGATCGGTGCAGCAGCCATCTCCGCGGTTGAAGATGTCTACCAGATCCACAGCCACCGGTTGGCCAAGATCGATGGTGAAGGCGTAGGTAGTAGCCGAGCCGCTGGCGCCGTGTACGAAAGTGTCGGCTCTTCCGTCGGTTACCCTCGTTGGCGACCCGCCACCGTAGATAGCCGCCGACGGCGTCACGGGTTGCCCCAGGGCAAGGTTCGAGCCGGCGTCGACCATGAACTCCGAAAGCACGAAGTTACCGTTGCTTGAGGCGCCGATGTTGGGGCCGTTGGCCGGGAACGTCTCCACGCGAAAGCCAGTGATGCCGGTCAGGTCCGTCGAGGCCGTCACTGTGTACGTACTGGTGTCGGCAATGCCCGTGCGGCGAAGCATGTTGGCCCCCGCGTCATCGAGCAGGTTCCGGCCGGCGCTGGTCGACTGCGGGATCAACTCCGTCCACGTCGCGCCGCTGGTCACCGTCGGGCTGGCATCGGTGGTTGCCGAAATGCGGAACTGCTGGACCATGTGATCGCTGCCGTAATTGTGCGCCAGGGCGAACGTCAACTGCGGTGCGGTCACGGGGGCGGTCGTTTGGAACACGGCCGTCTGGGGCGTCGTCTGGCCGTTGTACACACCCCACCCAGTTGAGGACACTACGCCGTCGATGGCCGCGCCGACGGCATACGCGCCGCCTTGGTCATAAGTTCTCGACGCGCCGGTAAGCGGCACCAATGCCGCGCCGGCCGTACCAACCAACAGAACACAAACCAAAACGACAATCGTACCGTGCAGGAGGCTTTTCATGAGATGACCTGGCAATCGATGGGCGTGAGAAGAATAGAACGACACGAGTAGACAAAGCTCATCATTGGACCGCTTCGCGACTTCGCCACGATGTCGGCCAACCGGCCTACGAAGTGTATGCACCTCAAAAATGAACGCTATCCAACGTCCTCAGTTTAGTTGGCCGAGAGAGGATGTCAACAATTTTGCGGATTATCCGCACACACTGGAGTTCTACCGGGGCAGGTCGTACGGCCCGCATTAAGGGGACGCGGGTCGGCTGTATGACCCTCGCATTGATCGCCGGCCGTGGTTGCCGCAATACGGTAGTGCAGTACACACAAGCCGCGACACAAATAGAAAAGCCTTTTCTATTTGTCGACGGTCTCGGCAAACAAGTAGTTGGGCAACTCCGTGGATGGGAGAATAACGCCCCTCTTCGAATATAAGTACGATTTGCACAGTGCGACAACCGTTGACTTCGTACCAATTCGGATCATCCGGCGTTCAACTTCGGTGAGTTGCTCGAAAGCGTTGTCCGCGACGCCATATGTGGAAAGGAATAGTCCGCCATGCACCTTCTCGCGGACGACAACCCTGTAAAAGTCCTTAATGACCTTAGCACCAACCTTTTGCTTGGATCGCCAGTGCTTGACTTCAATGAAGTAGGTGCGTGTACCTGATGGTAACCGGCATTCGAGGATCAGATCCTTGCCCCCATCTTTGCTCGCCGGCGTCAGAGTAACCGAGTATCCAATGCCAGAGAGCACTTCTTTCAATAACTTCTCCAATTCGCGCCATTCAACGTCATCAAGATGACTCGGCTGCTCCTGAATCAATCGCGCCAACGCCTGATAAGTGTTCTTGAACAAGATCTGGACTTCGGAACGATCGATGCTTTTATCGTACTCGTCAAGTCTCTGATGAATGTACGTTCTTGCGATTTCCTCAAGTAGTAACCTTCTTTCGACGGGGTCGACGTTGCGGTCGCCAATCACTCCGACGATCGGTTCCGGGTCGAAGCCAGTACCGATCGAGTAAGGAATGGGCTCTTGCGGCGGGAATGAGTCATGCACTGTGTGAAAGCGACCGGCAATGCGCGATGCCAACACAACGCCGGTTTCGTCCATTAGCACAAATTGCGGTTCTGCTTTGAGACGGTGTTCAACTGTAAGAAATGACTCGTACTCGCCCTGGAAATCGCTGTCGTGATAGAGCGCGCCAACATTGAAAAACGCTCCCAGGTCGGGTCGGTCCCTAGCTGCTTCCCACAATGTTACGGTCGAGTAATCTCGACCTATTGCAGTTCCGATTTCGTGCAGTAAGACGTCCATAATGGTCCGTGCTGGTCGGAATAACGTGCTGGTGAGGTGCGGAGATGAGCGCAGCGATTCTCAGTCAGCTCCACTAGCTGGTTAGGCATTCCTTTCTATCAGCCCAACATCTGTCGCAAAATCCTCGAATGAGTTGTGCGTGCGTATCCATTGCTGTCTGGCTTTCCGGCCCTCCACGGACCACTTCAGATACATGACTATGGGCCGGTCCTGGTGCTCGTAGTAGAGGATGATGGGGGAGTCTGACCCTAGTCCGAAATCGGCAATGATGACTGCCTTGGCATAGTCGATCTCACCTACATTCGAAAGGTGAGTGGTCCAGAAATCGTTGCCCCAACCGACTTCATCAGAGATAGTGTGGAAAGGCGGAGTCATCAGCACAATCCTGTCATCTTCTTGCGACAAGGCGTGTGCGGCTTCCTCTCCGAGGATGGGTTCCAAGTTCTGGCGGTTGACATCAGCTTGAGAACGTGGCCAGCTTCCATCTTCAATCAACTCGGAGAGGCGTTCAGGAAGTGTGAAGCGGTGTTCTCTCATTTTCACATGGCTAACTTGTTTACAGAAAGATCTCGCCTTACACCTGTTAGTCCGCAAGCTTGCAGCCCAACGCGCAGGCAGGCAATCGCCGCAAGTCGAATTGTAGCCGCGGGTTGGTCTATTGTCACGCCCACTGCGGCGCGTTGGACAGTTTCTCGCGAGGGCTCATGCGACTGGACGCAAGGGACTATCCGAGAAAGGCTGGAAATCTGGTTCTTCAGGGATTTTCGCGGCTAGCCGCATCAATTTCTGGAGGCAAACATCCATGTAGGGCCGTTTACGGTCCTTTCCGCCCAACGCGGTATTAGGCCCGTCGTTTACGACGGGTTATCCGTCGGTCGCGAGCCGATCCGTCCCCCCGCCCGCCGCCGATGGCGGCAGGCGGGGGGACGGTCCAATATGGTCTGTCACCCATCAACCCGTGCTAAAG
>JABMRP010000834.1 GCA_013202535.1 Planctomycetota bacterium | reverse complement strand
TGCCGCTCCTTGGCCGCGTTGAGCTTCTCCATCGTCGGGTCGTCGGTTCGCCCCGGCACGGTGACCGGCCCGGCGGCCGCGGTGCTGCCAAACTGGACGAAGACCCGCGATTCCTCGCGAACTTGGGTCGCTTCCTCAACCTTGAGTTGCTGCGTGTATTGCTTGACCGCCTCGTCGTACGCGTCGAGCATCGTCGTGTCGAAATGCGACTTCTTTCGCTCGTACGCTCGGGTTGCGTCGACCACCGATTTCGAGGTCGGCAACTTGCCGCTGGTGGTAAAGGCCTCGCGCTCGGCAACCAGCACTCCCACGGCATCCAAGTCACCCGTGGCCGCCGCCGCCTTGACCGCTGCTTCAAAGGCCGCGTCGACGGTGGCTTTCTCTCGCTTCACTGCAACGGTATAGAGCCCCTTGAGGCGGTCCAACTCGGCTCGAATGGGATCGGCACGCGTCGCCGCGGATCCGCTGGCCAAGATGCCGATCAGCAGAACGATTCGTCCTGTGAGTCGCCGCACGTTTCGTCCTCCTCGAAAGTTGCCAAGCTTCTCTTTCGGGTGGAGCAAGCCCGTCGATTACCGATCCGCGTCCCGTCTCCAAGGCCCGTACCGGACTGCCACCCCCCCATTATCGCCAAATTCGTCGATTATGCAAGTTCTTGGGCCGAAAGTCGTGGTGAGCGTGCGTCCTACTGCAACAGCAGCTTGCGTTCGCGTTCGGTCAGTTCTTGGGCGGTTACGGAGATTTCAAAGACCACGGGACGGGCGAGCGGCTTGCCCTCCCAAGCATAACGCTGGGGGGCGTCCACGCCGGCGACCACGTTGCCGAACCCCCAACCTCGTCTTCTAAATCGGGTAATCGACCCGCCGACGGAAACTTCGTCACGGCCGGCCGTCCAGTCTTTATGGAAGATACCCATCGAAGCGCCCCTGGGTGCGAGACCGTTGCTGCCATTCCAGCCGTAATCGCCGGGCCCTTCGATTCGATAATAGCTCAACCCTCTTTTGGTGACGTCCGTGATGACCGAGTCACCCGTATCCATGCGACGGATACGCACATAGCGGACGCTTTCGGGCACGTTGGGCTTGATTTCCAGAGCCATTCCCGCCGGGGTGTTACGGTCCTTGTTCCAAAGGGAGGGGTCGGCCGAGCGAAAGACGACCAGCCAGCCTTTCGGCCCGATGCCCACGCCGAGAAGTAACTCATCCTCCAGGGCTTGGGCTTGCTCGGAGCGGCCCGACTTGGTGTATTCGCGGATGGCCGAACGGTAGGCTGCGGCCAATTGATCGCTGGCTGCGGCGAGCTGTTGGTCGTATCGCTGTTTGGCGCGTTGCAGCGGTCCGCCTTTGGGTTGGCTAATGTCGTCCTCTTTCTCAAATAGGGCCTTCAGCGCCTGGACGCTTTGGAAGCCGTCGAGGTCGCCTCTGGCTGCCAGGGCCCGGATCTCCCGGTCGAAGGCCTCGATCATTTCCTTTCGGGCCGCCTCGTACGCTTCGGTCTGGCGGTCCTTCGCCACGTCGAGCTTCTTCGAAGTTAGGTCGACCGTTTGCTTCGGCTCGGAAGGCGGTCTGGCGAATTCCGAGTTGGCGGCTTCAGCGAAGGCCCGCGACTGCTCGCGAACTTGGGTCGCTTCTTCGATCTTCAGTTGCTGTGTGTACTGTTTGACCGCCTTGTCGTACGCCAGCAGCATCGTGCTGTTGAAATGCATCTTCTTTCGCCGGTACGCGCGAATTGCCTCGCCCATCGATTGCGAGGCCGGCAACTTGCCGCCGGTGCTGAAGGCCTTGCGCTCGGCAGTCAACACTTCCACCGTATCCAGGTCACCCGCGGTTGCCGCCGCTTTGATCGCTGCTTCGAAGGCCGCGTCGACGGTGGTCTTCTCGCGATTCACGGCCTCGGCATAGAGCCCCTTGAGACGGTCCAACTCCGCTCCAATGGGATCCTCACCCATCGCCGCGGATGCGCCGGCCAGAATGCCAATCAGCAAGACGATGAGCCCGGTGAGTTGCCGCACGTTGTATTCTCCTGGAAAGTACGCGCTCGATTCTTCCGGAAAGGTTGTTGTCGGCATTTCACGGCCGAGGAGTCGGAGGCCCATTTCGTAGGGGCAAGTGTGGTTTCTACTGCAACAGTAACTTGCGTTCGCGTGCGGTCAGTTCTTGTGCGGTTACGGCGATTTCGAAGGTAACGGGCTTGGTGAAACGTTTTCCCTCCCAGCTAAAGCCCTGGCCGGCATGGGGCTCGGAGATCGGGATGCCGAACCCCCAGCCTCGGTTGCCTTGGCTGCGGCGCCACAAGCTAACGGCAATGGTCCCGTTGGTGGCCACCCAGTCCTTGTGGAAGAGGCCAAGCATAATGACGCGGTTGAGGGAGTACTTGCTTCCGGTCCAGCCGAGACGGCCAGGCCCATCCACTCGTTCCCGAGCGAGAGCCTCCTTGGAAATCCCCGAGATCACCGAGGCGCCCGTTTCCATGCAACGCATGCGCACGTAGCGGACGTCGTCGGGAACATTGGCATCGATTCTCATGGCCATTCCCGAGGAACTCTTGTGGTTGGTGTTCCATACCCAGGGATTGGCCGAGCGAAAAATGACCAGCCACCGCCGCGGTCCGACACCCACGCCGGCCAGCAGTTCTACCTCCAGAGCCTGGGCTTCCTCGGAACGATTCGATTGCGTGCATTCACGAATGGCCAGACGGTAGGCCGTGGTCAGCCGGTCCCGTGCTTCGATGAGCCGGTGGTCGTAGCGTCGCTTGGCGAGTTGCAGCGGTCCGTTGGCGGGCGGGCGGATGTCGGCCTCTTCGTCGAACTGGGCCTTCAAGGCCTGCGTGCTCCTGACGCCGTCGAGGTTTCCCTTGGCCGCCTGCGCCTTGATCTCCTGGTCAAGGGCCTCGGCCATCTCCTTTCGAGCTGCCTCGAACGCTTCCGCCTGACGCTTCTTGGCCACGTCGAGCTTCTCTAAGATTGGGTCGTCGGCCTGCCGCGGTACGGCAATCGGCTCGGCGGGGTGCGCGTTGGCGGACTTGGTGAAATCCTGCAACTGCTGGCGAATTTGGACCGCCTCTTCGATCTTCAGTTGCCGCGTGTATTGCTTGATCGTCTTGCCGTACGCATCGAGCATCGTGCTGTCGAAATACGACTTCTTCCGCTGATATGCCTGGGCTGCTTCGGCCACCGATTTCGAGGCCGGCAATTTACCGCCGGCGCCGAAAGCCTCGCGCTCGGCAGTCAGCACCTGTACCGCGTCCAAGTCACCCGCGGCGGCGGCCGTTTTGATCGCCGCTTCGAAGGCCGCGTCGACGGCGGCTTTCTCCCGCTGCACCGCTTCTGCATAGAGTCCCTTCAGACGGTTCAACTCCGCTCGGATGGGATCTTCGCCCATGGCCGCGGAACCGCCGGCCAACACACCGATCAGCAGAACGATTCGTCCCGTGAGTCGCCGCACGTTCTATCCTCCTCGAAAATAGTAGCCATCTCGCTCCGGCGAGATGGCTGCGATACTCGCCGATTTCGGGAAGTAATTCATGTACGAGTTTCTACTGCAACAGTAGCTTGCGTTCGCGTTCAGTCAGTTCTTGGACGGTCACGGCGATTTCAAAAGCCACGGGCTTGGTGAACCGCTTTCCCTCCCAACCGTAGCCTTGGCCGGCGCTTACATCGTACACCACGACGCCAAACCCCCAGCCTCGGTTCCTGCGTCCGTACATCGCCCCGGTGATGGAAATATCTCCCCTGCCGGCAAGCCAGCCCTTATGGAAAATACCGACCGAAACGCCGCCGTATGCAGAGTTGTTGCTGCCGGCCCAGCCGAAGTTTCCGGGCCCTTGCACCCATTGCTGCGTAAGGGCAACTTTGACGATCCCCAGGATAACCGAGTCGCCCGTGTCCATGCGACGCACTCGCACATAGCGGACGTTGTCGGGCACGTTGGAATCGATCTCCAGGGCCATTCCCAGCGGGCTTTTATGGTTGGTGTTCCACATCCTGGGGTCGACCGAGCGAAAGATCACCAGCCACCTCTGCGGTCCGATACCCACGCCGGAAAGTAACTCTTTCTGTAAGGTCTGGGCCTGCTCGGCACGGCCCGACTGCGTGTATTCACGAATGGCCAGGCGGTAGGTTCCGGCCAACCGGTCGGCGGCCTCGCTGAGCTGGTAGTTGTATCTTCGCTTGGCGCGTTCCAGTGTACTGTTGGCGGGCGGGCGTATGTCGCCCTCTTTGTCGAACTGGGCCTTCATCGCCTGCGCGTTCTTAACGCCGTCGAGGTCGCCTTTGGCCGCCAGCGCCTTGATCTCCCGGTCGATGGCCTCGGCCATTTCCTTTCGGGCCGCCTCGTAGGCCACCGCTTGCCGCTCCTTGGCCGCGTTGAGCTTCTCCATCGTCGGGTCGTCGGTTCGCCCCGGCACGGTGACCGGCCCGGCGGCCACGGCGCTGCCAGCCTGGGCGAAGACCCGCGATTCGTCACGAACTCGGGTCGCCTCCTCGATCTTGAGTTGCTGTGTGTATTGCTTGACCGCCTTGCCGTACGCGTCGAGCATCGTACTGTCGAAATGCGACTTTTTTTGCTGGTACGCCTGGATTGCCTCGGCCATCGATTGCGAGGTCGGCAACTTGCCACTCTTGGTGAAAACGTCGCGCTCGGCAACCAGCACTCCCACCGCATCCAAGTCACCCGCGGCAAGCCCCTCCTTGACCGCTGCTTCAAAGGCCGCGTCGACCGTGGCTTTCTCGCGATTCACCGCTTCGGCATAGAGCCCCTTGAGGCGGTCCAACTCCTCTCCAACGGGATCCGCGCCCATCGCCGCGGATCCGCCGGCCAAGATACCGATCAGCAGAACGATCCGTCCCGTGAGTCGCCGCACGTTTCGTCCTCCTCGAAAACGCCCAGGCATTTCTTTCGGGTGGAGCAAGCCCGTCGATTATCGATCCGTGTCCCGTCTCCAAGGCCCGTACCGGGGGCACACCCCCCCATTATCGCCAAATGCCACGATTTTGCAAGTCGATGTGCCCGCCACCCGTGGCCCATATCGCC
>JABMRP010000833.1 GCA_013202535.1 Planctomycetota bacterium | reverse complement strand
TTCTTGAACAGCAACATGGGAGTTCTCGATGGTGGGAGGACGGCATCGCCCGTTAGCCTAGCCGTTTTACCCAGGCCGGGTCAAGTTTCGCCCGGGCAGTCGGTAGCTACGGACGCCAGACCGTGGGATGTGCCAGACAGTTACGACCACGTTCTGGCCAGCGTAGCTACCATATGTGTCCGCTGGCCATCGAAAGAGATCCACGATCGGGTTATTCGGGTTGCACCGGTGGAATCGGACGTTCGTCTGGCACCGGCTGTGAGGCAACTGCCGGATCTGCCGTGCGGGTCGAAGCGGCTTTGACGGCTGTTCCACGGGGCAATCGTTCCAACCAACTCGACCCGATGTTTTGGCTCAGCGCCCCGCGCTCACCCGGCCGATCGGTTTGATGAATTGCTTCCCCACAAGGATTGTGGCATGGTTCAAAACACGGATGGAAATACTCGCACCGGCGGCCGCGATCGTTGGTCGCGATTGGCCCGACAGCGAGCGATACTTTGGGTCCCCTTGCTCGGGGCGGCCGTCGGGATCGGCGGGCTGGGACTGATCGAGGGAGACGGGTCACCCCCGGCAGCGATCTCGACGGACGACCTCGCGGCGAGTTCGCATCGGGACACGGGTTCTTGTCTCCAGCAGGAACCGGAGTGCCGGCCCGCTCCCTCCCCGCAACAACCCGCCGTGGTGTCGGTGGAGCCGGGACATTTTCATCCGGCTGAAGAGCCTCGGCTGATTCGGCCCCTTGGCCGCGAGGAAGAGCCCCGGTTGCTTCCGCCGCCGCCGTCAATCGTTCGCTCGCCGCGGGCGATGGCCATTGCGGTGGAATATCCCGAGACCGGCGTCGACGAGGTGCCGCCGGCCGCTTGGCAACAGCCGGTGGATCGTTCCGACGACACGCCCTGGCTCTCGTGGGGTCCGGTGGTTCGCAAGAACATGGGAGGTTTTTCCTACGAGCAGGAGAAGACCGATCACCGGACGGGCAGTTGGTTTCCAAATGCACCGCGGCAATTACCCGCCGACGAAACACCTCCCGCCGAATTACCCGTCGATACCGAATCGCCGCCCCTGGCGACGGAAACACCGGCTGCCGAACCGGGGGCTCTCGAATCAGAACCGGCAGCGGACGGCCGGGAAGCACCGGAACTGGCCGACGACCCGCCGCGCCAAGTATTGCGCGGCGCGCCGCTTCCTTGCCCACAAGCTGCGCCGCCCCGATCGCGCCACCTGGAAATCGCGGCCCGGGGCGCCGACGTCCACACTCGGCGGGGATTCGATCTGGCTGGCCGCGGAGCCCACTTCTCGGCCCGTGCCGAGTTCATTGCCGCGTTGCGGCTTCTGGCCCGAGCGCTGGACGCCGAGCGCCAATGCCAGCGCCACGGCGAGATGCTCTCGGCCGGGCTCAGGGCACTGAAGGAAGCCGCCGATTTTGTACCACAAGGAGATCGCGTCGAGGCCGACCTGGACCTCGAGTCGATTGTCGAGACACATCACACTCCGGCGCTCCTACGGGTCCCACTGGAGCAGCTCGCGCCGGCAGCCGCCCGGGAGCGCTATCTCACGTTTGCCCAAGAGCAACTGGCGGTCTCCGTCGACGGAGAATTCGCCGGGTCGATGGCCCTCTACGGGCTGGGAAAGCTGTACGGCGTGCTCTCGCGGCAGCCAGCACCGGGGATCGTGGCTGCGGGGTCGACCGCCGTGGTGTTTCATCAGGCGGCGCTGTTGATCTCCCCGAAAAACTATATGGCCGCCAACGATCTGGGCGTTCTCCTGGCCCAAGCGGGGCGGTACGAAGACGCCCGGATCGCTCTGGAGCATAGCGCCTCGATCGGTTCGCAAGCGGTGACGTGGCAGAATCTGGCCGGGGTGTGCAGCCAACTTGGAGAGCAGGCGGCCGCCGGCCAGGCGCGCCGGCAGGCCCAGTGTGCTTTCCAGACACTGGCCGCGCGAGGCGCCGCGTCGCCGCGTTCGGACGGGCCGCGCGTGCAGTGGCTTGCGCCCGGGGAATTTGCCCGGCTGCCGGTCTCCTCGCCCGACAATACCTTCGGTGATGCGCGCCCCATGTCGGCCCCCACCGCCGACTCGGGGCCCCGGGCGAGAGAGTTTGCCGACGACGACCACTCTGCCGACGACGTACGTACCGCCACGACCGCTTTGAGAACGGGGCCCTAGCGTGTCCGACGACCCATCCGATTGTGCCGATCAACGCCGGGGGCGAAAACGCCTGGCATCCTGCCGTCAGTTCGCGGTCGAGTTGCTGCTGATATGGCTGCTTTGTTTCCTCGCTTCGTGCTTTGGCAGCACCACGACCGCGGTCCGGCACGCGGCGGTGGATTACCCGGCCGAGGTGTCCGCGGGTGTCGAGCTCTGCCAGGCTTTGGGGCCGGCCGCTCCGTGTCCGATCTGCGCGGTCGACGGTTCGCGGTG
>JABMRP010000832.1 GCA_013202535.1 Planctomycetota bacterium | reverse complement strand
GGTTCTTGCGACGGCGATAGACGGCCAACACGGCGTTGCGCGTGATGGTCCACAGCCAGCCGTGAAACGTGTCGCCCGGCCTGTCCTGGCGAAACGATCCGATTCCCCGATGGACGGATAAGAACACGTCCTGGGCCACGTCGGGCACGTCGGCCTCGGCCAGCCCGGCGTGCCGACACCAGGCGTAGACCGTCGGAGCGTACAGCTTGGCCATTCGCCCCCAGGCCTCCGGTTCGCTTTCCCGCAGACCGCGAATCAGACTCGACGACGTCGAACCGAAAGTAGTCTCGTTCATCGCTCCCCTATCAGCCTATTGAAAAGGGGGACAGGCACCTCGCCGCCAACCTCATTCGCCGGGAAAGAGGGACTTCCGCTCGGAGCCAGTCCCCTTTTTCAACGGGCTGTCATGGCACCCCCGGTTGCCCCTCTGTCGTGGATACTCCACTATAACAACGGTCGGGAACGAAAACCATCACCGGTCGAACCCTTCTTTCGGGTGGATGTCAAGCAACGTGGATCGAGAGGGACGGCCAGACCGTGAAGTGCGCGCAAGAACCAAAAACCGGGGGCAGTGCAAGAGCCTCTTGGTGGAACGACCGATCGTGGGTTTGGCGAGTGGCGACGATCCATGCTTCCGTGGGAGTCTGTCTGGTCGCCTGCTGGCTCGCGCCGGCCGATGGTCCTCCTTGTCACGGCATCGTTCCGCCTCTGCTGGCCGTGACCCTGGCCCTGGTGACCAACCGCCTGCGGCTCTGTCTGGCGGCGGCCGTGCTTTGCGGAGGAGTACTCGCGGCGGTCGGCGGTGCCGGGGGCGCGTGGTCCACGCTGTTTGAAGGTTTGTGGACCGGGGGAACGTTCTTTCTGCAGACCGTCTACAACACGAACTCGGGCACTTGCGACGCCGACCATCTGCTGATTCTCCTCTACGTCGTGTTGATCATGGTCATGATCTCGGTGATGCTGGCCGGGGGCGGTTTGCAGGGGGTCGCCGACTGGTTGACCCGATTCGCCCGCTCCGCCCGATCGACCCGATTGGCCACCGTGGCCATGGGACTGGCGATCTTCATCGACGACTATGCCAACACGATGATCGTCGGGTCGACGCTCCGGCCGATCACCGACCGGCAGCGTATCAGCCGGGAGAAGCTGGCCTTTCTGGTCGACGCCACGGCCGCACCGATCGCCGGTATCGCCCTGATTAGCACCTGGGTCGGTTATGAGGTCACGCAACTGGCCGACGTGGGCGCGGACCTGGGAATCGGCAAGGGCGGCTATGCGATGCTCGTCGACGCGTTGGGCTATCGCTTCTATTGCCTGGGAATGATCGCGTTTGTCTTTCTCAACGCCGCCACGGGATTGGATTTCGGGCCCATGGCCGTCGCCGAACGAAAAGCGGCAGCCGGCGGAAAACCCGGCTCGCCTTTGCCGGCACCCGGCGACTTCGACACAACTGGAAACACCCGCTCGCACGCCTCCGTGGCCATCCTTCCCATGGTCGCTCTGCTGGGCGTGTTCGGCGGCGCGCTCTGGATCGACGGCGGTGGGCTGGACATGATGGGCGCCGACTCTCTGGCACCGCTGCGATGGTCGGCCTGGGCGGAAGTGCTCGGCCAGGCCAATAGCATCCGGCTGTTGGCCTATGCTTCGGCGTTCGGATTGGCCGTCGCGCTGGTCATGGCCTGGGCGATGGCCCGGATTTCCGCCGGAAAGATGCTTCGGGCGGTGGCCTCGGGCGTGCGAATCAGCTTCCTGCCGGTCACCGTACTCGTGTTGGCCTGGTCGCTCCAGGGAACGTGCGACGCGCTGGGCACGGGCAAATTCCTGGTGGCCCTGTTGGGCGACGCGATTCCCCCGGCCGTGTTTCCGGCGCTGGTCTTCTGCGTGGCCGGGCTGACCGCCTTTGCCACCGGGACGAGTTGGGGAACCATGGCGATTCTGATTCCGACCGCCTTGCCCGTGGCCTTCGGGCTCGACGGCGCCGTCTACGGACCGGTCACCGTGTTGAGCGTTGCGGCGATTCTCGACGGGGCGATCTTCGGCGATCACTGTTCGCCCATCTCGGACACAACGATCATGAGTTCGGCCGCTTCGTCGTGCGATCATCTGGCCCACGTCCGCACGCAGATGCCCTACAGTCTGGTCGTCGCCGCCGCGGCGTTGGGCGTCGGTTATCTGCCTGCCGCATTGGGCGCGCCCCAGTGGTTAACGCTCGCCTCTCTGGCCGCGTTCATGGCGGTTCTTTTCCTGGCGCTGGGGGCGGTGCGGCGACGCGCCGGGTAGCTACTTCTTCTTCACCGGCTCGAAGCCCATCGCCTCGTACGCTTGTGCCTTGACCACGTCGACGATTTTCAGGGCGTTGATCTGGTCGTAGGAGAGAATTACCTGGCGGGCACCGACCGTGTCGGGCATCTTGCGCCAAACGAGCAACAGGCCATCGGTGACCTGGAAGTTGTCGAAGAGAATCTGCTCGCCAAAGGCGGTCACCAGGATCCCCCGGCGGGCCAGGTCGGCGGGCCAGTGGTCGAAGAAACGTTTCCAGGGAGAAGCTTCCATGCCATCGAACCGAGGGTAAGAGCCAGACGGAAAGGGACCAACGAACACCGCCCATTGTAGGCAAAACGGGCGAGCGGGGAAAGCCTCACCCGGCCGGCGCTCGCGCAGCCGCTACCCCCGGGCCAACCCGGAAAAAACCCGCCAACGCGCGTTCAAAGCACTTCCTTCAACTCGTCGAGCAGCTTGCCATACTTCTGGCGTTCGATCTTGGGTACGCGGTCGGCACGGAGCTGATACGAGTCGCGTCCGCGCTGGAGTGTCTCGGCGGCGGCCGCCTTTTGCCCCGATTGTGCCTGCGCCTGAGCCAGGTGGAACAGGTTCAGCGCCGACGGGGTGTCGGCCACCGCGGCCTCCATGTCGCGAATCGCCGCCTGGCTGTCTCCCTGGGCGAGGTAGACCAAGGCGCGGGTATCGAGCAACTGGGGCATGGGCCCGAGCAGGTCGATCGCCTTTTTGATCAAGTCCAGCGCTTCGTCGAGGTGCTCGTCTTGCGCCGCCAGCAGATAGGCCAGATTGGCCCACGCGGTGGCCTTGTCCTTGTCGGGCAGTTTCTCGTTGTCGATGAGTTTCCGGTAGACGGAGATCGCTTCGTCGAATCGCCCCTGCACCTGACGCAAGCCGGCCTCGTGAAAAAGGACGAATGCGTGGTCGGGGGCCTTCTCGGCTACTGTCTTCAACCACCCGTCGACTCGTTCGAGCAGCGCCGGAGCGACGTCCCCGTCATCGAGCTGAACGACGGCAAGCGCCGTGGGGAGTATGTGCTGCGTTTCCATTTCGGCCATCGCTTCTTCACAATAATCGAGGGCCTTGCCGGGCAATCCGCGTCGGGCCGTGAAACTGGCCAGGACGAGATATCCCTTCGGATCCTCCTTCGCCAACGCGGTGAGGAGTTTCTCGGCCGGAGCGTACTGTTCGAGATTCTCCAGTATCAAGCCGATATCCCGCAATTTGGCCAGATGCTCCGGCTCAACTTTGTCCGGCAAGGGGAAAGGAATGAGCGCGTGAAGCAGGGCCACCGCTTCGTCTGCCCGGCCTTCTTGAATCATCAGTTGTGCCCGGAGTATCTTCGTCTGCGGAGCGTCGGGGCGCAATTCCTCCAGCGTGGCGACGTGCGGCTCGATATCGATGATCGGCGCGCGCTGGCGGAGCATGACTTTCACACAGGCCTCGACGACGGCCGCGTCTTCGTACGATTCGATCAGCAGATCCCTCATCAACTTGGCGGACTTCGCCCACTGGTCGGTGCGCTGATAGAGATCGGCCAGCACGGCGAGTTGCGCCGGCTTGAGCGAGGCTCCGATGCCTTCGAGCAGGCCGGCGGCTTCGGCCTGGGAGGCGTTTCCTCCGGCGGCGAGAATGGTGGCCATCTGCCACCGGTCGCCTGCGGCCAGTGCTCCGCTGACCGCGTTTTGCCGCAGCAGTTCCAGGGCCAACTCGCGCCCCTTGTAGCCGGAACCGGCGACCAGGATCAAGGCCAGGGCGCGTCTTGCCACCCGAACGTGGGGAGCGAACTTTTCCGGATCGCGCCGGCCAAGTTCGAGCACTTGCCGATAATAACCGGCCGCTTCTCGCGGGCGGCTCGTGCGGAGGTAGAATTCGGCGACCATTCGCAAAATGCGCGGGTCCTGGGGGTTGTTTCTCACGGCGGCCTTGTAGTGGCTCTCGGCCTGGGTAAGATCCTTCAGCAATGTGTACCCCTGCGCCTGAAGCAGAGTTCCCTCGGTCTCCGGCAATTTGATTTGGGCCTCTCGCAGCGCGTCCTCCGCCTCCTCCATTTTCTCGGTGGCCACGAGTTCGGAAATCCAGAGGAGCCAGACTGCCGGATTGGTCGACTCGGCCTCGACGACTTGAGCCAGACAGCGTTCGGCTTCCTCATGCTTTCCGGCGCGGGCGAGGATTTGCCCGAGCCAGAGCAGATCGGCCGGATTGGTGGAATCACCGACGATCTCCCGTACCTTCCGCAGCGCCTCTTCCGTCTTTCCCATTTGCAGGGCGAGTGCGACTTCCTGGCGTTGCATGGCACGGGACGTGTTTTCCGACCGGTGCTCTTCGAGGAACTTCTCGGCTTCGGCCTCGCGCCCTTGCTGCCGCAGCAGTTGGACGAGCAACTGGCGATGTTTCGAGGGGAGTTGGCCCAGTCGACCGGCTCGCAGGAAGTTGTTGATCGCCAGGTCGATGTTCTCCTGACCGCCTTCCACCAGATTGATCTCGGCCTGCAACAGCGGGATCAGATGCCAATGCGGTCGGGTCTCCGCGGCGGCGCGAAGCCGCTCCTTGGCGATCTCCAGCGATTTCTGTTTGCCTTCGCGGACCAGCCAGACCTGGTAGGCGGCGTCGCAGTAATTCCACTGAGCGTTGGCTTCGAGTTCCGCCGTCTTGAGGCTTCCTTGCAGGGCCTTCAGGTGCTCGGCCATCTCCTCGCCGTTGCCCACGTCCTTCGCCCGGAGAAACATGGCGAAGCGGAGCCGTGCGTTGTCGGGCTGTTTCTCGACTAATTGTTGCCACTGGGAATCGGCCTTGGCGCGGTTTCCGATGCGGTCGAACGACTGGGCCAACACCATGAGCAGGGCCGATTTCTGATCGTCCTTCAAGCCGGCGACGTCTTCTTCCAGAGCAGCCAGGATCGGCTCCGCACCGACCGGCCCGAGCTTCAGAGCGAAATTGGCTTTGGCCATCTGAACGGCCAGCGTATTGCCCACTTTTTCGGCGGCCCGATCGAGCACTTCCAGTGCGGCCCCGGGGCCCTCGTCGTCGCCGCGCACATTGGCTAGGCGCATCCAGAAACCCCACGTCTCGGGATGCTCGTCACAGGCCGCGGTGAGCAATTGGCTCGCCTCGGTCAGATCCCCCTTCGCAGTCAGCAGCATCGCTTGCAGATCGATCTTCTGGATCGGCTTGACGCTTTCCTGCTGGCAGATTCGCTCGACGATTGCTTCCAGGGGTGCCCAGTCTCGCTCTTCCTCGGGCAGTTCTTTCGTTTCGGCAAGGGTCGTTTGCAGCAACAGTTGCCACAGGCGAGGATCCTTCAGGCATTCTGCCAGGAATACTTCGTACGCTTCTTCGTCCCCTTCTTTGTCCCCCAGGGCCATGCGGACTTGCCTGAACTCATCTATCGCTTCTTTTGTCTTCTTGGTCGTCAACAAGATGGAGGTCAGTGCGATGCGGGCATCGAGCGACCTGGGAGCCTCGTTGACCGCCGAACGGTAGGCTGCTTCTTGACGGTCCAGTTGGCCCAGCCGTCCGAAACACAGACCCAGCAGCAAGTCGATCTGGCCGCGCATGTCCGGGGGCAACTCGGGGGTCGTTCGCAAACGCTCCAAAAAAGTGACGGCGTCGGCCCATTTCCGCTCGGCGATCAGGACTCGCGCATCGAGCACCTTCAGCAGCGGCTCGTACACTCCCTTCTTCTTCAGGGCGCGAATGTGTTTTTTTGCGTTCTCGATGTCCTCGATGTCGCCTTTGGCAATCTCCAGGTGTGCCAACTCGTATATTTCCTGCAGACTGGCCGAACCGGACTTGACGATCTCGCGGTAGCTTTTGATGGCGTCGTCGATCCGCCCTTCACCTCGGGCCAGCCACTGCCGCAGCCGGCCCAGACGCGGATCGTCCGTGTCGCCGACTCCGTCGAGTTCTCGGCGGGCACGCTCGAAGTCTCTTTCCATGATCGCCAGTTCGGCGGCGGCAAGATGAACCTCCATCATCTTCCCCGCGTCCTCGCCGACGCACTCGCGCGCTTCCTCGATGTCCTGCCGTGCGGCTGCCCGCATTTTCCCCATGTTGCCGTCCAGCAGATTGGCCGCCCGCTGCATGTACTTCGACCGGGTCAGATAGGCCTCGGCGTCGCGCGGGTTCTTGTCGATCATACGACTCATCACGAAGGCGGCTTTGTCTTTATTGCCCTCGTGGTTTCGAACCAGGTAGGCCAATTCGGTGTACGCTTCGATCGCGTTGGGAAAGTTCGTGGTGATTTCCTCGAACGTGGCGATCGCGTCGCGGAATCGCTCTTTGTGGATCTGGCATCTTCCCAATTGGACTTGGATGTCGACTTCGCCGGGAAATTTCTCTTTCAGAGTCGTCCAGCGTTTCTCCGCCTGACTCCAGTCGCGTACTTTCATCGTCACCGAGGCCAGGGAGCGAAGGATGTCCAGGTCGGGTTTGCCGTCGAGTTTCATCTGCTCTTTTCGCCAAACGCGCGTCAACACCACGCGAGCCACCAGATACGTTTGGTACGTGGCGTCCGGCGCGTCGGCCTTTTCCGCCACCAGCTTGGCCAGCTTCATGTCCGTTGCGTGGTCCTTGGGGTTCATCTGGACACACGACGTAAAAAAGCCCTCGGCCGCGTCCTTGTCGCCCTCTTCCAGGGATCGCTCCCCCCGGATCCGCATGGAATCCGCCGTATGCCGCACCTGATAGCCATGGAGAAGATGCACACTGCCGACGGTGACGATGACCGTAACCAGCAGAATGACGGCAAACACGACGTTCAGTCGTCGGACCGGTTGGTAATAGTTCATGCTGAAAACCACGGGACAAAAGAGAGTCGGTAAGACGCGGGACCACCCGAGAGTTCTATCCTAACCCAGGCCGTCGTTCTGTCAACGCGGTGCAATCGGCCGCCCACGGGCCCCCATGCCCGGATGCTCTTGAGTCGTTCGATCCCATGGCCGGACCGGTGCCGATACGGTCCCGTGCCGCGCTGGCCACGGGCTCCGACGACACGGATCCGGCCATACAACCCCTACGACGCAAACTATCCATACTTTCTAAACGGCTCATTTGTACTATTTGTTCGCCCGTTGGCCCCGTCCATGGGGAATTTCGGGCGATCTCGCAATTCGCACGAAAATGAGCCAAGTGTGATGGTAAAGTTTGCCGATTATCCCGACGGCACAGCTTAGGAGGGTCGTAAGGGTTCGTGCGCCCAAGCTTCCTTGGGGGGGAGCTGGAGAGAATGGGGAATGCCCCTTTTCTCGCTTGCGTGACGGTAGCCATCCCGCGCCGGTGCGATGATGGTTGCGATAAGGAATACCGAACCAACGAAAACTGACATAGGAAAATCGGTCCATGTCCGCTGCTCGAATTGATCCGAGGCTTTTGCTGATGGGAGTTCTGCTGGTATGTCTGGCCACGGCCGGCTGCCGGTCGTTCGACTTCTATCAGGACGACGAGGAACTCAACCAAGCGTTGGGCCCGGCTCCCCAGCCGCCTCGCGAGCTGGCCAAGGTCTCGCTGCCGGATTACCGTATCGAGCCGCCGGACATGGTGTCCGTCGAGCTCTTCAAGCTGATCCCCTTGCCGCCGTATCGCCTCGAGGTGTACGACGCC
>JABMRP010000831.1 GCA_013202535.1 Planctomycetota bacterium | reverse complement strand
TCGTCTCGACCACCCGGACCGCATCGGCCACCACGCGGGCGGTCAATCAGGTGTAGGCTAAAGTGTAAAATGCAAGCCTGACCCCGTCTTCCATCGTCTTCCATGACCCCGTCTTCCATCCGTCTTCCATCCGTCTTCCATCCGTCTTCCAGTGACCCCGTCTTCCAGATCTTCCCAAGAAGTTCCAAGAAAGTTTTGGTATCGGCCGGAGAACCAAACCGGGGTGACATACGCCTGTCACCCCACGGGCCGATACGAATAACCTACAGTAAAGACCCCCAGGCGACGATAAGAACAGACAGGGCAAGAGGAAGGAGCGGGGATGAGTTCAGCGAGAGCGGGCTTCTCTGCCCGACGCGCGTGGCATTGCCTCAATCGGCGGCGTCTCCTACACTTAGCGCAAGATCACTTGCCCGTAGGAGGTTCCCGTCATGCGATGTCCCCGATGGCTTTCGGCCGTCTACCGACCGCCCCATCCGCACGAAGATCCCAAGTGCGTCAGAGAGACCCAACGCGTTGCCGACTACAAGGCGATGGGCCGTCTCCCCGGTCCGCTGGTGCTCGATCACGCGCGTCGCGTGTACGACGAGGCAAAGGGCACCATCACCACGCTCGACGCCAAGGCGGGCGAAATCCTCCGCACGTCCGGCGGCCTGGCCGTGGGGCTGGTGGCCGTGACGACGGCCTTCGGTGTGCGCATCAGTTGGGGCGTGATGGCGGCCCTGGCCTGTTTGCTCGTGGCGATGATCCTGGCCACGATCAGCCGGCATCCGGTCTTTCGCTGGGGGTTGAGCGATATTCTCGACGTGCTGCAAGGCGCGTCGGAGGTCGGGTCGATGTCGAGAGTGGCCGAATGGCTCGCGGCGTCGCTTCACCAAGCGGTCGAGAACACGGGACCGGCCAGCCGCTGGAAAGCCGCGCGAGTCAAGTGGGCCAGTTGGGCCATGGTCGCCGGCGTGGCCGTCTTGCTGCTGGCGTTGGCCTTCGGCCCGCCAGCCACGCCGGTCGCCGTCCCCGGCTAACTGCTCCGCGGCGGATCGTTCGGCTCCGATTCCTCGTGCGGGCTGCGCGGCGGAGGCGGTGGAGGCGGAGGGGGCGGCGTGGACGGCTTTCCTTGATCGTCGCTACTCATGGTCATTCTCCATTGAAGGTAGTTCAGTTGGCGGCAAGCCGAACCCGGCAAACTTCGTCGGGGTCGCGCACGACGATGGTGAGGAGTTCATTGCGTCCAGAATGGACCTCCGCCAGGCCCTCTTCGTTTAGTCGAGCCAGCCACTGCAGGCCGCTACGGCTCCCTTGCCGGCCAAGGCAGCCAGCAAGCTCGTTGGCACTTACAATGACGGTTGCCGGAGAGCGACCGGCCCGATTCCAAAGCCAGGCCATGGCCCAGATATGGCAGGCGCTGAGACGCGGCCAGTCGAAAAGGCACGACGGAATAGACCATCGCAGGTAGCCGGCCAAGTGCGTCACCGGCCGGTCCGGTCGCGAAAACCGGTGATCGGCGACACCCTGGCCGTGGACGCTCAGCATCTCTGTCCGCTCAAGTGCGACTTGATTGGGATCTCGGACATCGATCCAGTAGGTCCCGTCGACAAGACCGATTCGGTGAACAAGGCTTTCGCGTTCGAGAGTTTCCAACCAGTGACGACCGCTCCGCTCCGACCGATAGAAGAAGCGTGCGAGTCTGGCGGGGCCGACTTCCGCCATGCCGACCTTGCGTCCGGCGAGATTCCAAATAGCGGCCATGGCCAGTTTCGACGCGGCGCCTTGGAATGGCCAAGTCGTGAGCGATTCGGGGATTTCCCACGAAAAGCTGCGTACATCCATGATTCGTCTCCATGACTTCTGCCGGGAGCCGTGAGAGCCGGGCCTGAGTTTGCAACGAACGCTTGTCAACAATCGGTGTGTTGAGAAGAATTACCTCAGACCCGGCTTTCACGGCTCCTGGCCATGCCTACGGATGCGACATCCGTAGGCATTCTTACCCCCTATCGGGGCCACCGCCCAACGTCCCTGCCGGAACGGCCGTTCTAGTTTCCCCGCGGAGCGATCTCCGCAGGCCTGTCTTCCGTAACCTCTTTTCTGACCTCGCTTTAAGTGAGGCTGTGGGGGCTCGAACCCCAGACCTACGGATTAAAAGTCCGTTGCTCT
>JABMRP010000830.1 GCA_013202535.1 Planctomycetota bacterium | reverse complement strand
GGTGATCATGGACGGCAACGGCCGCTGGGCTCAAGGGCGGGGTCTGCCGCGAATCGAAGGGCATCGCCACGGCGTGGCCAGCGTCCGCCGGACCACCGAAGAATGCTCCCGATTGGGGATCGAGCAGCTCACCCTCTACTGTCTTTCCAGCGAAAACTGGAAGCGCCCGGCGGCGGAACTCGAGTTTCTTCTGCACCTGCTCCAGCAGTACATGATCGAAGAGCGGGGGACGATCATGGAGCAAAACGTGCGGCTGTCGGTCATCGGCCGCCGCGAGGGTATCCCCGCGGACGTGCTGCGGGAAATCGATAAGACGATCGCTCTGAGTAGCGAAAACACCGGGCTTCGCCTCTGCCTGGCGATCAACTACGGCGGACGCATGGAGCTGGCCGACGCGGTCCGGCGAATCGCCGCCGACGTCCGGCAAGGGCGGTTGGAACCCGAGGCGGTCGACGAATCGACCGTCGAGGGCTATCTCTACACGGCCGGTATGCCCGAGCTCGATCTGCTGATCCGAACCGCCGGCGAGATGCGGCTGAGCAACTTCCTCCTGTGGCAGATCAGCTATTCCGAAATCTGGGTTACTTCGCTCTGCTGGCCCGACTTCGACGAAAGCCTCCTGCGGCAGGCGATCCGCGATTTCGCTTCCCGCGACCGGCGTTTCGGCGGGCTGAAAGGGTGAGAACGCGTAACGAAACAACTTCCGTACTCCAATGTGGTTCGGTAGGGGTGTCGCCAAGTAATTCTCTTACGAGTACTAAGACATGCTGAGTTGGCGAATCTCGTTGGGAACCCTCTTCGTCGCCGTGTTGATCGGCCTCTGCTGGTGGGACCACCATGCGGCGATTCCCGGCCTCGTGCTTTTCCCCCTGGCAATCGCGCTGACCATACTGGCCGGCGAGGAGTTTCTGCAACTGGCCGGGGCCGGGGGGCTGAAGCCGCTGCGATGGGCCGTGCATGGCGCCAACTTGCTCATCGTTCTTTGCAGTTGGGTTCCGCCGGTCTGTCTTGAAACGTCCGGCGGCCGGGCTGTGTCCAATGACGCCTTCGCTGGTGGCGTCTTCCCTCTCGACACAATCCGGGCGACCGACCAATGGCTTGTGTTGGCGGTGGCGGCCGGTCTGTTCCTGTTCTTCCTCGGCGAAATGCGCCGCTACGAGAAGCCGGGCCGGGTGCTGGTCAACCTGGCAACGGCCACCCTGGCGATGCTCTACGCGGGGCTGCTGGTGGCGATGCTGGTCCGCCTGCGACTGGGATTCGGCGTCGGCGCGCTGGCCTCCTTGGTCATCGTGGTGAAAATGTGCGACACGGGCGCCTATACCGTCGGCCGATTGATCGGGCGTCACAAAATGGCGCCCGTCTTAAGTCCCGGCAAGACCATCGAGGGCGCCGTCGGCGGGCTGGTATTCGCCTGCCTGGGATCGGTTGCCGCGTTTGCCTGGCTCGTACCGGCGATCACCGGCGGAGATACGACCGGCTCCTGGTGGTCGTGGTTGGCATTCGGGCTGATCGTGGGGCTGGCCGGGATGCTGGGCGATCTGGCCGAGTCGCTGATCAAGCGCGACGTGGGCCAAAAAGACTCCAGCCGCTGGATGCCCGGCTTTGGCGGCGTGCTCGATATTCTCGATTCCGTTCTGCTGGCCACTCCGGCAGCTTATGCGTGCTGGGCCTTGGGGCTGGTCGGCCGCTAACAGACTGTGAAAAAATGAGGCGACCCATCATGAAACGACGCGACTTTCTCAAAACGGCGGCGATGGCCGGTGGCGCGGCGATGGGCGGCGGTCGTTGGACAACTTCGCCGGCGGCGGAAACCGATGCCGGCGGACAAGCCGAAACGGCCCAACTTGCCCGCAAGTTGCCCCGATGGCGGGGATTCAACCTGTTGGAAAAGTTCATGGTCCACGCCAACAAGCCGTTTGTCGAGGACGACTTCCGCTGGATGCACGAGTGGGGGTTCGACTTTGCCCGTCTGCCGATGGACTACCGCTGCTGGACGGACGGCAGCGATCCGTACAAGCTCGACGAGAAGGTCCTGGCGGAAATCGATCAGGCGGTCCAGTGGGGGCGGAAGTACGAGGTCCACGTCAGCCTCAACCTGCACCGCGCGCCCGGCTACACGGTGGCCCAGCCGGCCGAGAAACTCGACCTGTGGACTTCCGACGAGGCACAGAAGCAGTTCGACTTCCAGTGGTCGCGGTTTGCCCAGCGGTATCGGGGGATCCCCGCGCGGCAACTCAGTTTCGATCTGGTCAACGAACCGGCCAACGTCGAGGCCGAGGCGTACGCCAAAGTGGCTCGCCGGGCCGTGGCGGCCATCCGCGGCGTCGATCCGGCGCGGCTGGTCATCTCCGACGGCCTGCAATGGGGTCGCAAACCGATCTTCGAGTTGGCCGATCTGGGCATCGCGCAGAGCACCCGAGGTTATGACCCCATGTCCGTGAGCCACTACAAAGCATCGTGGGTGAACGCCCAAAACTGGCCCGAGCCGACCTGGCCATTGAAAAAGGGCGACAAGCTGCACGACCGCGCGTGGCTCAAGGAGAACCACATCGACCCGTGGAAGAAGCTCCAGGCCCGGGGCGTGGGGGTTCACGTCGGCGAATGGGGATCGTACAACCAGACTCCCCACGCGGTCGCGCTGGCATGGATGGGCGATTTTCTCGATCTCTGGCGCGAGGCCGGCTGGGGTTGGGCCCTGTGGAACTTCCGCGGCTCCTTCGGCATCCTCGACAGCGGCCGCAGCGACATCGCCTACGAAGATTTCCACGGCCACAAGCTCGACCGTAAGATGCTCGATCTGCTACGGCGGTTTTGACGGATGCGTGGCACGACTATACTGGGGGCCTATCTTGGAACTTCGTCGTAGCATGGGCCCCGTGGTTGAGTTGCTTACGAGGGAAGAAGAATAGCTCTCAAGCTCCGACCCCACAGTCCCCGTGCCCTATTCTACTGCTGTTCGGTGCGCAGCAGATGGTAGACGTTGCTGTAGAGGGGCAGGTGGCGGTAGTAGACTTCGAGCATGTAGATCGACAGGCAGGTGGTGTAGAGACGGCCGCCTTGGGCGGACCACTGATCGCGGGTCGGCCGGTCGGGATCCCAACTGCCCGCCTCGCGGCCCGAGCGGACCTGCTCGGTCGGCAGGGCCTGGCGCATGATCTTGTTCCAGGTATCCCAGTGATGGCGCTCCATGTGGTGGAGCACTTGCGTGGCGTAGTACCAGTAGTAGACGTCGCGGCCGCGCTGGAAGTCGACGAGATTGGCATCGCGGATCAGGTAGTCGGCCCCGCTGATCAGCCGCTCGTCGTCGCGAGCCCAGCCGAGATACTGCCGGCAGAGCAGGGCTTCGGCCGTCATCGCGCGTCGCGTCGTCGATTCGTCCTTCATGTAGGCATAGCGCGTGCCGCCGTCTTTGGCGACGCTCTCGAGAAACTTCGAGATCTTGTCGAAGGCTTCCTGGGGCACTTCCAGACCGCCCATCCGCGCGCTTTGCAGGGCCATGACGATCCAGCCGGTGACCGAGGTATCGCTGTCGGCGTTGGCCGAATACTTCCACCCGCCTTGGGGACTTTGCGTGTCCAGCAGATACTTGATCGCCAGTTGGGCCGGCTCGCGATACTTCGCGTCTTTGGTCATGGCGTAGAGTTCGCAGATGGCGATCGCACACTGGCCCTGGGTATAAAAGCGGTGGTTCATGGCCCCTTCATCACCGCTGTAGAAGCTGCCCGTCTTTTGGTCCTGCTGTTTCAAGAGCCAATCCCAGCCCTTCTTTACGTTGGTCTTGTACTTCCCTCGGGTAGGCGTTTCGTTGTGTCCTTGAAAGGCCAGCAGGGCCATGGCTGTGGCCGCCACGCGGTTTTCGTCCTGTTCGCCCACGCCGCTGCTGAAGGGGCCCATCAGGCTCCAATAACCCTCGCGGCTGTTCTGGTTCCTGGCCAGCCACTTCAAGCCGGCTTCGACCGCCGCCTCGGTCAGTCGGTTGCCGCCGTACTTGCCCAACAGCCCGTTACGGCTACCCAGGTTGCGGCCGTTGAGCGAAAGACCGATCTGCGGTGAGTCGATGTCGGTGACCAGCGCGGTACCGACGAAATCCATCGGCGGAATGTTCGGCGGTTCGGCGATTGGGTCGAGTACCTCGGGCAGATCGTTGAGCACCTGGGCCGGATCGGGGTCCGTTTGATTGTCGAACCCCGGAGCGTTCAGCTCGAGTTGTTCGCCCAGATCCTCCGCCCATTTCTCTTCCTCGGGATCCATTTCGGAGATGAGTTGGATCTTGCGCGGCTTCTCGATCACGAAGACGATCAGCCAGAGCGCGATCAGCACGATCATGTGGAACACGGTACTGACGAGCCACGGTGGGGCGTGATTCAGGGCCACGGTCGTAAGCTCTTCGGCCGGCTCGTCTTCGTCATCCCGCGGCGTTGTCGCCACCAAGGTGCCGGGCCGCTGAACCGGAATCGGCCGGGCGCCAGCGGGCGAAGTCGCCGAGCCGGCCGGGACCGGCTGCCCGGCAACGGCCGCCTGGGGTCGAACCACGGGCTGAGACTGTGGCGCAGCGGTGGGAATCGGTTGTCCGGGAGGTGGAGTCGGCAAAACGCCGGGCGTGGCCTGTTGGGGAATCTGGCCCTGCAAGGGTTGGCCCTGGGGAATCGCGCCTTGAGGGATTCCCTGTCCCGCAATGGGCGTCCCCTGCGGTGGGGGAACTTGCCCTCGATTGGTAGGGTCAGTGCCCGGCATCCAGATTCCTCCTGTTCATCGGTCGGCGGGAATACCGCTCGCTCAAACCGCCCGCCGTTGCGCCACCCGCAGCGCTATCTATTGTCCATCATAGCCGAAAGATACGTCGGCGCCTGCGAGTCTATCAGCTTCCTTACGCAGCGCCAAGGAAACGAGGTTCCCGGTGCCGGTCGTGCGGAACATATCGGTTTGGGAATTGGCCGTTTGAGAATTGGCTACCACTTCTCCGTCAACCGTTTCGTGCGGAAGTTGCCCGAGTATTCCCTCGCTTGTCCCCATTCGCCCCGACCGGCGGGGGATTCGGGCCGCTTGTTGGTTGGGTTGGCATCGAATTAGCGGACAAAAACTGGCGAGGCCCTCGACGATTGTCGAAATCGTGATACAATAACGCTTACCGGCACGGGAGTTCCCCCACGATGGGGAGCCGCCACGGAGCCGCATAACGCGGGGTGGAGCAGTTGGCAGCTCGCTAGGCTCATAACCTAGAGGTCGCAGGTTCGAGTCCTGCCCCCGCCACTTGAGGGGGTTGCGCAAGGTCGCAACTCCCCGGTAATCCCCGGCAAGACCGGGGTTTTTCTTTGCGCTGCGGGTTCGGCGTGTGGCTCCCCGCAACACGCCTGCCAAAAATCAACGAATCTTGATCGTTCCTCGCTTTCCCGTGGACGCAGCCAATCGGCACGTCCCGAGGAATTATCCAGAGCAAGATCGAGTCCACCCAGTCGAGGGCAAGTCGGCTATGGTTCGGTCTCGGCCTTCAGCGTCTGGCACGGCCTACTCGTTAGCCGTGCTTCTCCGCTGCCAAGGGCCGCACTGCAAGCAAGCCGTGGCACACGACCTCTTCAACGGGTTGCTAAGGGGCTGCGAAACCACCCGGCCAACCGCAAACTGGGCTTGTCTCCGTCTGACCGGCGGGTGACAATTAACTTCCCTCCAGGCCGCGCCCCATGAGCTGTGGCCCGTCTGGGTCTTCTCCCATCGATGCGTCCGTGCAAGGAAGCCGAGATCAAACCATGTATCGCCACGTCCTCTGTGTCTTTCCTTATCCACGCACGAGCAGCTCGATGACGTCCTTCCCGCCGTTGGGGTTGGAGTACGTCGCCGCCGCGCTGCGTCCGTATGCCGAGAAGATCGATCTGATCAACTTCCGGCATGAACGCGAGCCCAGCGCACTGCCTTTTCTCCGGCCGGAGACCGACCTGATCTGCTACAGCGTCAACTGGCGGAGGGATCTCGATTCGATCCGCGACGAGATCAATTCGCTGCCGCCGGGGGTGACGACGATTCTGGGCGGGCGGACGGCAACGGAGAATCCGCGTTACTGGCTCGAGGCGTGTCCGAACGTCGACGCCGTGGTCTGCGGCGACGGCGAGCAGGCAATTGTGGAGATCGCCGAGGGACGTCCGTGGTCGGAGGTCGCCGGTCTGACCCATCGCGGGGACGACGGTGAATTGATCCACAATCCACCGCGCGCCAACGCGCCGCTGGACGAAGATCTGCTGCCCGCTCGCGATTTGCGCCGCAAGCCGTACTACCTGACCAGCAAGGGCGTTAGCACGGG